>JBEEMY010000126.1:0-6514 GCA_041192415.1 Verrucomicrobiota bacterium
GATGTAAAAAATCCATTTGCTGCGGGACAGTCTAGCTTTTGGCGCTTCAAAATAAACCAGTTTTTTTGGTGGCGCCTGAAAACAAAACTCCCGCTTTTGAAATGTCCCTGATAAATTACGCCCGTTGCACCGGCGAAAATCTCCCGGTGTCATTCAGTCGAACCGGATTTCATGAACACCGCCATGCCCAGCGTCGCCGTCATCATCCCCACCTATAACCGGTGGCCGCTGGTGGCGCGGGCGGTGGAATCCGTCCTGAACCAATCCCATCCCCAAACCCGCTGCGTGGTGGTAGATGACGCTTCCACCGACGCTACGCCGACGTTGCTCCACGCAAAATTTGGCGGTCGGGTAACAGTGCTGCAACAGCCGAGAAATTTGGAAAAGTCAGCCGCGCGCAACGCGGGCGTGCGCGCGGTGACGGCAGACTACGTTTGCTTTCTGGACTCGGATGATGAATTGCCGCCGGACTCGGTGGCGCAGCGGCTGGAAGTTTTTTTGCGCGACCCCGCGTTTAACGGCGTGGCTTACGGATTTTCCACCGGCGCGGTCAAGCCCGAGGAGTTGGCGGCGTTAATGCAATCGCCGCCGGAGGGCGATGTGCTGGCGCGGTATCTGCGCCAGCATTTCGTCAACAACAACGGCTTCCTGCTGAAACGCGAAACCATGCTGCGGCACGGGATGTATCAGGAGACATTGACGCATCGCGAAGACCGGGAACTTTTAATCAGGCTCGCGGCAACATTAGAATTCCGCTCGTCGCGCTCGGTCGTGACCCATGTCCACCGCACCGCCGGCTCGGCCCGCTTTGATTACGTCAAGGCCAACGCGCAGGGATTGGAATTGATCCGGCTGCTCCGCGCTAACGCCGAAGTCGCGGTGCGGCTCGGCGACCACCTTCAGGAAATCGAACAGGCCGAGCGTTGGGAATGGTTGCGCTGTCTTTACAAGGCCGGAGAATACCGCGAGTTCCGCCGGAACGTGGCCGCCAGCTGGCAGATTTTTTCGGGGACAAATTGCCGGGGCGGGCTGGCGCGGCGTTACTTCACGTCCTTTTACCGGCAGTGGCGCACCGCTGCGGCCACTTCCGGCAAGCCTACCGCCGCCGCCGAACAAAACGCTCGCTTTGACCGCACCGCTGCGAAAACATTGCCGGAAGCATGATTGGCTTTCTCCGTTCCATCTGGGTCTTTGTTCGGCCGTATCGCACGCGGCTGTTCCTCGGATTTTTCTGCGGCCTGATGTTCGGCGTGGTGAACGGCCTCGTGCTGGCCAGCATCAAGCCCATTACCAATTTGGTTTTGACCGGCCATGTCGGCTTGCGGGCGCAGTTGGAAAAACTTCCGTTCTTCCTCCAGCCGCTCGGCCACAAACTCACCACTTGGCTGCCAGCCTGGAAAACTCCTGCCCCGGAAGATCACCTGACTTGGATCCTCGTCATCAGCATCCTGCCCGCGCTCATGCTTGTGCGCAATGTGTTGCAATATTGCAGCGTCTATTTCACCAACTGGGCGGCGCTGAATGCCGTGGGCGACATCCGCTCCAAACTCTTCGCGCATATCCAAAATCTTTCGCTCGGTTTTTTCAACCGCTCCAGCACGGGTGAATTGATGTCGCGCATCGGCGGCGACACGCAGTTGCTCCACAGCGTCATCGGCAACGCTTTTTCCTCGATGGTTCGCGACCCAGTCGTGGTCGTCTGCGCCATCAGCACCATCGTGGTCATTCAGCCCAAGCTCACGTTCGTGGCAATGATTGTTTTTCCGCTGTGCATCGTGCCGGTGATTATTTTTGGCCGCAAACTCCGCAAGTCCGCCCGCGCCGCGCAAATGCACAACGCCGAGCTTACGAAACATATGCACGAAGGCTTCACCGCCAACCGCGTCATCAAGGCTTACAACCTCGAAGACACCGTGGCGGCGGAATTCACGCGCATTAACAAAAAATTCATCGGCCAGCGGATGCGCGTGGTGCGCGCGGACGAATTGCCCAGCCAGTTCACCGAATTGTTCGCTGCCATCGGCATCGCGCTCGTGTTTTTCTACATCCTGCAATTGCCGCAGGCCCAGCGCCCTGGCTTTGGCGACCTCTCCACCTTCATGCTCGCGCTCGTGATGATT
Source organism: Verrucomicrobiota bacterium (assembly GCA_041192415.1). Taxonomy (GTDB): domain Bacteria; phylum Verrucomicrobiota; class Verrucomicrobiia; order Limisphaerales; family UBA11358; genus UBA11358. The sequence goes on from JBEEMY010000126.1 coordinate 2,121, forward strand.
TATCCGTCCATCAAGGCGATTGTCCGCGTGCAAAACCAGTTGCAACAGGCGCGCGCCGCCAGTGAACGCGTCTTTGAATTGCTTGCCACGAAAAATTCCGTGCCGGAACCCGACGCGCCAAAGATGCTCCACGCAGCGGGCGCGGACATCACCTTTGAGAATTTGGATTTCAACTACGGCGAAAAGCCGGTGCTCAAAAACATCAACCTCACCGTCAAGGCCGGGCAAATGGTCGCGCTCGTCGGCGCGAGCGGTTCCGGCAAGACCACGCTGGCGAATTTGCTCCTGCGTTTCTACGACCCCGCGCGTGGCGCCATCAAGATTGGCGGCGTAGATTTGCGCGAGGTTTCCACGCGCGACTTGCGCAACCACATCGCCGTCGTCGCGCAGGAAAATATTTTATTCAACGACACCATCCGGCGAAACATCGAGCTGGGGCGGATTGGTGCGACGAGCGAGGACATTGCCACTGCCGCACAACACGCGCACGCCACGGAATTCATCCTGCACAAACCGGAAGGCTTCGACACCATCGTCGGCGAAAAGGGCGTCTCGCTTTCCGGCGGCCAGCGCCAACGCCTTGCCATCGCCCGCGCGGTCTTGAAGAATGCGCCCATCCTCATTCTCGACGAGGCCACCAACGCGCTCGACACAGAATCCGAGCGCGCCGTGCAGGCGGCACTGGATGAATTGATGAAAAGCCGCACCACCATTTGCATCGCTCACCGCCTGACAACGATTCTCCACGCCGATGTCATCGTCGTCCTCGACCAAGGCCGCATCGTTGAGCAAGGCCGCCATGACGAACTCGTGAAACGCGGCGGCATCTATCAAAAACTTTACGAGCTGCAGTTCGAGTGAGCCGGATTTGCGCTTGACCCTCGCCGCAACTACTGAAAAATTGCGCTCCAGTTTAACCGGCCAATCGCCGGTGAAAATTCACCAACCAAAAACAAAACTATGAAAAAAAATCTATTCGCCATCGGACTGGTCGGCCTCGGCCTTGCGCTGACCGGCGTGGGCTGCGGCACCACGGAAAATTCTGAAGCCACCCCTGCCCCGGCGGAAGCTCCGGCCGCTGCCGTGCCGATTCCTGCCGACAGCCCGTTCGCCAAGATTAAAATGGGCATGGGCATGGATGAAGTCTATGCGCTCATTGGCCAGCCGAGCGACACTGGCCATCACATCACCGGCAAAGCTTTCATCCCGTATTATTACGGTGGCGACACCCAGCGCACCGAGGCGGTTTACAAGGGTCTGGGAACCGTTGTTTTCTCTCCGAACAACCACTGGACGCAACACATGGGCGTGATTGAAGTGAATTACAACCCGAACCAAAAGTAACCAAAGCATTGCTGTTTTCACGAAGGCTGTCGGCTGCCATGCGCGGCCAACAGCCTTCAATTTTTCCATGAGCAATTCCCGGCCACTCAACGGCGCTGACTACCTGATGCGCGGGTTCGATTACGAACTCCGCCAGCACGGCTACGCGGGCAATTCCTGCCAGATCCTTCTCGAACTCGATGGCGCGATTTCAGCGGAGGCCTTGCGCCAACGACTCAAAGTCATCGCCGCCAACTGCCCGATGCTCGGCGCGCACGCCACGGGTGTCTGCCATGCGAAATGGGAAATTCCAGAACGCGCTGACACGCCGGAAGTCCGCGTTCACCGCGATGATTCCGATCTCGCCACCAAACTCGTCAACACACCCGTAGATGTGGACGGCGGCGAACTCACGCGCTTTGACCTCATCGAATGTGCCGACGGCCAAACCAAAGTCATCTTCACCTGGGCGCACGCGCTGATGGACGCGCACAGCGCGGAACATTTTGTGGCCGTCGCCGGGCGCGATGAATTGCCGCTGCCCGCCAAAGAATTCATCCCCATTCCCAAGCCGCTGCCGCCGCTGAAAAAGCGTTTCGTCGGGGCGATGAAAAATTTCCGCGCCTACAATAAATTCCGCAAAGTCGCGCCGAAGTCGCCCGGCGTCCGCTTTGCCAGCGCGCCCAAACACCAGTTGTTCCGCGTTGAAAAATTTTCCGCCGCCGAATCGGCGCAAGTCAAAGCCCACGCTACGAAGCTCGCCGGAGTTTTTGGCGAGGCGCAATACCACGCCGCTGTCGCCATCCTCGAATTGCAAAAATTTCAGGAGCGGCTGGGTTGTCCGAGTCCCAGCTTTGTTTTGCCCGTGCCCGTCGGGATGCGTCCGAAAGGAAACATCGAGCCGCTGTTCAGCAACGAGGTCACTTCGCTGCTCATCCAGTTGCTGCCCGCGCAGCTTGGCTCCGTGGCCGATGCGGTGACGAGCATCAAGAACCAGACCGCCCACGCCATGCGCGAAGGCATCGTGGAAGGCTGCGTGGCGTTCGTTAATTTTCTGCGCGTGCTGCCGCGCCCGGCCTACATGAAATTCATGCGCACGGGATTGAAGGGCGAAATCTGCTCGCTGTTTTACGGCAACACCGCCGCCGTCAGCCCGCACGTCACCACGTTTTGCGGCGCGAAGGTTTTAGATTTCGCCCACATTGCCGCCGTGCCGGAAGCGCCGGGCATCGGGGTCATCTTCTACCAGTTTCGCGGCGAACTGCGCGTCACCGTCGCGCATCTCGCGGAGACGTTGGATGAAAATGAAGCTGCGCAATACGCCGCCGCGCTGCGGGCGCGCCTGCTGAATCCGTGAATCACGGCAACGCGGCTTATCCCCACAACTGCCGGTCGAGTGAACGGAACTGGATGGCCTCGCTGATGTGATCGGCGGTGATTTTTTCCGAGGCGGCAAGGTCGGCGATGGTGCGCGCGACTTTCAAGATGCGGTCGTAGGCGCGCGCGCTCAAATTGTATTCCGTCATCGCGTGCTTGAGCATTTCGCGCGTCGGCTCGTCCAGTTCGCAAGCGGCTTTTAACTCGCGCGGACCCATCCGCGCGTTGCAGGTGACCTTGGGCTTGCTAGCGAAGCGCGCCGTCTGCCGCTGGCGCGCGGCGATGACCCGGTCGCGAATCAGCGCGGAAGTTTCGCCGGGCTGCGCGGAACTCATCTCGCGAAACTTCACCGCTGGAACTTCGATGTGCAGGTCAATGCGATCCAGCAACGGCCCGGAAATCCTACCCAGATAATTTTGAATCTCGCGCGGTGACGATTTGGATTCGCCCGGCATTTTTCCGTCGGGCGTCGGGTTCATCGCGGCAATCAGCATAAATTGCGAGGGGAAAGTCATCGTGCCCGCCGCGCGCGAAATGGTGACGATGCCTTCTTCGAGCGGTTGCCGCAGCGTTTCCAAAACGCTGCGCTTGAACTCCGGCAATTCATCGAGAAACAGAACGCCGTTGTGCGCGATGGAAATTTCGCCGGGGGTGGGATTGATGTTGCCGCCGAGCAAACCGGCGTCGCTCGCGGTGTGGTGCGGCGCGCGGAACGGCCGCTGCGTGACGAGCGCCTGGCCAGATTTCAGCAGGCCGACGATGCTATGAATCTTCGTCGTCTCCAATGCCTCGTCGAGCGTGAGCGGCGGGAGAATCGTCGCGAGCCGCTTGGCCAGCATGGATTTTCCCGTGCCGGGCGGGCCGATGAGAATGACGTTGTGGCCGCCTGCCGCCGCGATTTCCAACGCGCGCTTCACATTCTCCTGACCTTTGACTTCAGAAAAATCATGTTCGTCGTCGGTCGTGTGCGCGAACAGTTTTTGCAAATCAACTTTCGTCGGCGTAATGCGGATTTCACCTTCCAGAAACTGCGCGGCCTCGCGGAGATTTTGCACGGGGATGACTTGCAAACCTTCAACGACGGCGGCCTCGGCAGCATTTTCCGCCGGGACGAGAATTCCGGTTTTGCCATCCGCCTTCGCCCGCAGCGCGATGGGCAAAATGCCTTTGCACGAGCGCACCGCGCCGGTGAGCGCGAGTTCGCCAACGATGACAAAATGGTCGAGCTGATCCGTTTCAATCTGCTCGCTCGCGGCCAACATTCCGATGGCGATGGGGAGGTCGAAGCTCGGCCCTTCTTTTTTCACATCGGCGGGCGCGAGATTGATGGTCGTCTTGCCCATCGGAAATTTGTAGCCGGAGTTGGCGAGCGCGGTGGAGACGCGATCTTTGGATTCTTTAACGGCGGTGTCCGGCAGGCCGACGAGCGCTATGAACGTCTCGCCGTAACCGCAATTCACCTCAACCTCGATGGCGTAAGCGTCAATACCATTGACCGCCGCTGAACAAGCCCGTGCAAGCATGGTTTGGTATCGCCAAAATCGCCAGCAACCGCAACGCAAAATTTAACAGCCGCCAAACTTGCGGTTTGGCGGCTGTTAGCGGTGGTGAATCACCACGCTGGAATTTTAATTTCCGAGATACTCGCGCGGGTCAGTCACTTTTCCAGTGAGCGCGCTCGCCGCCACCGTCAT
>JBEEMY010000127.1:0-6508 GCA_041192415.1 Verrucomicrobiota bacterium
CGGGCCGGAGGGGGTGGTAACGATCAGGTTGGTGATGGCGAAATTCTGATTCAACACGGTGCTCAAATTGGCGGTGGACGAGCTATTGAAAATAATTTGTGCATCCGTGGTGGGAACGCTGCCGTTCGTCCAGTTGTTAGCCATGGTCCAAGAGGTGCCACTCGCACCCGTCCAAGCGGAGGGCGAGGTATTAACTTGCAGAGTGATGGTGAGGAGCGGCCGGAAAGCGGCGGTGCCGACCGAGCTGAAGTTGACACTGAGCCGGTTATCGCTGTTGCTAAAAAATGTGCCTCGCGCCGTGAGGTAAAGCTTCTTGTCAGCCCGGGCAAGGGCGGTTTGGAGGGCACCGAGAAAGGCGGAGCTCGTGGTCCATGTTAATGAACCACTAGCAATTGTTGTATTAGGGTTCGAGCCCCCCAGACCAGCGGTCAGCGCTGAAGCGCCGCCGGTATAACCGAATTGGGCCGATGAACCAATGTTTTGGTAGGGGCTGGACCAAGCCGTGCTACCATCAGTGGTGGACCAAGTGGCGCTGGAGGTGAACGGATCCGTTTGGTAAAGGCCCAAGGTCATAGAGCTTCCAGAAACACTGCCACCGGAGGTGAGCTGAAAGGAAACCGATTGAATGGTCACGGCATTGGAAGACAAATTGTTTGCGGCAATAAAATTGTTCAGCTCGGTCAGATCGTAGGAGAAGAGGCTAAGATATTGCTGACCGTTGGGGCTGCCGGATCGAAACTGATTGCCTAATGTATTGGTCGCAGCCGTGCTCAAAGCAGAGGAAGCGGTGTCGTCAGTGATACGCCCGTCCACCACCCCGCTGTATCCGCTGCCGCTGCCATAGGCAACCCCATTTGTCTGGAGGTTACCTTGTTGGATGGTGAAGGTGATGGTCGCCACCCCAGCGCGGGCGGTCGTCGCGCCGAGCGCAAGGCACACCGCGACGGCGAGCAGCAGAGAATTGGGTTTCGATGTGGATTTCATGTTTTGGTGGGTTGGACAGGTGATTGGGATAAACGGACTGATTTACGAATGGATTACGCTCAGTGGTGGTTCGTATTTTTAAACCATCTATCACGCGTCAACGTGAGAGCTGACTTCTGCTGTGTGTGCCGAGCTGCAATTAACATGGGATAACTCAATAATAGATCAACCCCGACTAATTGGTATCACGAGGATTCGGGATGACGTGACGGCTAAAAACCAGTTATCTTTTGGATGCGATCAGCAAAAACCCACCCACGGTTTCGGATCTTTTTGATTCGTTATCCACCGGATCTTTCAGTTAGCTTATCCCTTGGCGGCGATGGTCTGCGGGTGTCGATTGTGGAGAATTGGGTTGCCGCCGCTTGATTTGAAAACCATGAAGCCTGCCAATTACATTGCCCTGTTCTCAATGCTGTTGGTTTTGGGCTCGACCGCCGTGGGCGCGCCGACTACCCCGCCGAACCTCATCGTCATTCTCACGGACGACCAAGGCTACCACGATGTCGGCTTCAATGGCTGCAAAGACATCCCCACGCCGAACTTGGATTCCATCGCCAGCAATGGTGTCCGCTTCACGAGCGGTTACATATCGTCTCCGTTCAGTTCGCCCAGCCGCGCGGGCTTGTTGACGGGCCGCTATCAGAACCGCTTCGGATACGAACGCGATCCGAAGTGGCAACCGAACAAATTTGATTCCGGGCTGCCGCTGACCGAAACGACTTTGGCTGACACTTTGGGCAAGGTCGGCTATGAAACCGGAATCATTGGCAAATGGCATTTGGGCAGCAGCCCTGCCATGCATCCGCTCAAGCGTGGATTCAACGAATTCTATGGTTTTTTGGGGGCCGGTCTTCGGTATTTCCCAGAGGATTTGACGATTGATCAGACCCGCAAGGCGAAGAGCGAGGATGAAAGCTGGCATCTCTGGATCATGCGCGACTACGAACCAGTGAAGATGACGAATTATCTCACGGATGAATTTTCCGATGAGGCGGTGCGCTTCATCGCGCGGCACCAAGACAAGCCGTTTTTTCTTTTGCTCGCCTACAACGCCCCTCACAGTCCACTGCAAGCCACGGAAAAATATCTCAACCGTTTTCCCAAAATTTTCGGCCCCCATCGCCGGGCGTATGCCGCGATGATGAGCGCCATGGACGATGGGGTCGGGAACATACTGGCGGAACTGCGTAAGGATGGCTTGGAGGAACAAACTGTGGTGGTCTATCTCTCCGCGACGGGCGGGGCGCTGGACGCGAATTCTTCGGACAATTACCCGTTGCGCGGCTCTAAAAGTTATCCGTGGGAAGGCGGCTGGCGCGTGCCGTTTGTGATGCAGTGGCCGGGACACTTGCCCAAGGGAATGGCTTATGACCAGCCCGTTTTGTCACTCGACATCTTCGCGACAATCGCGGCACTGGCCAATGCACCCATCAACCCGGAGCGCCCGCTCGACGGCGTCAACCTGGTCCCCTATCTAACCGGGCTGAAAACCGGCACGCCACATGACGCCATTTTTATGCGAGTCCCCGGCACTGGTGCGTATGCGGTTCGGAGCGGTGATTACAAATTGGTCATTCCAGCCACGGAAAAGTCCGCTGAACTATACAATCTCGCCAAGGACATTTCGGAATTCAAAAATCTTGCCGGCGTAAATCCCGAGGTGGTGAAGGAAATTGAAAAAAAGCACGCTACCTGGAGTCAGCAGATGATTTCCCCAAGCTCTCCCGAAAGCACAGAACGCAACGACCCACGACCAATAGATACCGAGGCCGAAGGATTAAAAAACAGACCGTAACTTTTCAATAAATCTCATCGGCAAATGGATTTTGCCTATCACGAGACCTCGTGGTGGTGCGACTTCTTGAACACGGTTAGAATTTTTGGATGAATACACCTCCCCTTCGCGGAATGTCGCGGCTTTCCAACCGTCAGCCGTTAGAAAATTCGAGCAGGGTGACCGGGAAATAAATTCATGCACTTTCGCCAGATTTGAAAATCATGAAACCTGCTGGCTACATCACCGTTTTTGTGTTGGTAGTTGTTTCATCTTTTAAGGTCTTCTGCGCGCCCCCCTCATCTGCTAAACCAAATATCGTCCTCATCCTCGCCGATGATTTAGGTTGCGGCGACCTTGGCTGTTATGGCGCGACGAAAATCAAGACGCCCAACATGGACCGGCTCGCGTCCGAAGGTTTGCGTTTCACGCAAGGCTATGCACCGTCTTCCACCTGCACACCGTCGCGCTTTTCGCTGCTGACCGGGGAATACGCGTGGCGGCAGAAGGATCGCAAGAACAGCATTCTCGATGGCGACGCGCCGTTGTGCATCGAACCTGGTCGGCTCACGCTGCCCGCGATGTTGCACCAAGCTGGCTACCAAACCGGCATCGTTGGCAAATGGCATCTCGGACTTGGCGACGGTCAAACGCCCGTGGATTTTAATCAGGAAATAAAACCCGGTCCGCTCGAAGTGGGCTTTGATTATTGTTACATCATTCCCGCTACGGTGGACCGCGTGCCGAGTGTCTGGATTGAGAACCACAAGGTTGTCGGCTTGGATCCCGCCGATCCCATCACAGTGAGTTATGTGACCAACATCAGTGACGAACCTACCGGCTTGGAGCATCCCGAACTGCTCAAACAGAAGGCGGACAAGCAGCACTCCAGCACAATTATCAACGGCATCAGCCGAATCGGTTTCATGAAAGGCGGCAAGTCGGCGCGATTCAAAGATGAAGAGCTGGCAACCACGGTCGTGAACCAGTCCGTAAAATTTATCGAGCAGCAAAAGGATGCGCCTTTCTTTCTCGAAGCCGCTTTGTTTGAGCCGCACGTTCCGCGCGTGGCTGAAAAATCTTTTGTCGGGACGAGCGAGTGCGGCATTCGTGGCGATGTTATTCAGCAAATTGACTGGGAGACGGGAGAAATCATGAAGGCGCTCAAACGCCTCAACCTTGAGACGAACACGCTGGTTATTTTATCCAGCGACAATGGCGCAATTTTATTTGATGGCTACTACGATCATTCGGTCGAAGATTTGAACGGCCACAAACCCACCGGCGGTTTGCGCGGCTGGAAGTATCAGGTCTTCGAAGGTGGTTGCCGCGTGCCGTTCATCGCGCGCTGGCCGGGAAAAATTAAACCGCGCGTCACCGAGCAGATGTTCAGCCTCGTGGATTTGCTCGCGACTTTTGCCGGCCTCGCGGGCGAAAATTTTTCCAAGAAAATTGCTCCTGACAGTATTGATTTGTCAGCCGTTCTGCTGGGAACGACGACCAACCAGCTTCGCGACAACACTGTCTTGCATGGCGTTTCCGACAAGCTGGCTCTACGCGCGGGCGATTGGAAATTCATCCCCGCAAACGCCAGCGGCAAAACCACCGGTATCGGGCGCGGTGCCGATGCGTCAGATTCGCGCTTCGCCGCCAACCGCATTGCCCAGCCTTTGTTGTTCAATCTCGCGACCGATCCGGATGAGAAGACTAACGTGTTCGCAAAATATCCTGACAAGGCGGCGGAGATGCAAAAGCGACTCGCTGAAATCAAAAAGTAAATTCTCCCATGAGCGGCAAACATTCAGCGTTTCAGATTCAAATGACCGCGTTCAAAATTTTGGCTTCGCTCTGTCTTCTTTGGCCAACCGCCACGCCATCCTTCGCTCGGCAACTCACCAACGACCTCGGCATCGTGCAGCAGGACGACGCGACGATGCAATGGTTCATGGACGCGAAGTTTGGGATGTTCATTCACTGGGGACTCTACGCCGTGCCCGCCAAGGGCGAGTGGTTCATGGAAAACAAACACATGGCACCGGAGGAATACCGGAAGTTCGCCACCGACCAAGGCGATGGGGTTTATTTTGACGTGAAGGATTACGACCCAGCCGCGTGGGCCAAAATCGCGAAAGATTCCGGGATGAAATATATGTGCCTCACCGCGCGGCATCACGACGGCTTTGCGCTCTTCGACAGCCATCACACAAACGCCTTCACGAGCGTGCAGACGATTCACCACGATCTCTACGCGGAATATGTGAAAGCTGTTCGCGCCGCAGGCCTGAAGGTTGGACTTTATTTCTCGCCGATTGACTGGCGTTATCCCGGTTACTACGACGCGTGGGGCACGAATTGCGCGAACAACAAGTGGAATTACCAAACCGATCCGGCACACAAAGAAAACGCGCGCATGATGAAAGAGGAAGTTTACGAACAGGTGCGGACACTGTTCAAAAACTACGGCCCATTCGATTACGTTTTCTGGGACGGCGGCTGGTTGGCGCAAAAGGGAACAGATCGTGACGCGATGTTTTTTTGGGAACCGGGTTTGTATCGCGATCCGAAAAACCCCTGGCCGGTGGCCGATGTTTACAGCGATTTTGATGAATCTGGCAAGGCGCTCGGCATCATGGGAATTGCCCGCAAGTATTCGCCCAATGTCATCGTCAATAAACGCTCCGGCTGGATTGGAGACATCGGCGACGAGGAAGGTTCAAAGCCGGTCACCGGCCCGGTCAGAAATTTTTACTGGGAGAAATGTCTCAACTTGAACAAATCGTCTTGGGGCTACAACGACCATCAGAATCTCATGTCCTACGAGGAAATTGTCAGCTTCCTCGTGAACGTCGTGGTGCGCAACGGCAACATGCTTTTGAATTTCGGCCCCGACCGGCATGGACAAATTCCCGCAACTCATGCGGCTTTGACCAAGCGCGTCGGTGACTGGCTCGCCGTGGTCCGTGACAGCATTTACGGCACACGCGGCGGTCCTTGGAATCCCGTGGATGGTCAATACGGCTTCACTTACAAACCGGGAAAATATTTTGTCCACCTGCTGCCCGGCTATCAAGGCACTGAATTCACTACGCCAAAAATTGAGAGCAAGGTAATTGAATGTCGCGATCTCTTCACCGGCAAGGCGCTGGATTATTCCGTCGAAACGAATGGCATCGTTCAGATCAAAGGTCTGGATCGCACCGCGCATCCGGCGGACACGGTCGTAATGATTAAAACCGAAACGGGTAATCAAAAATGAAGGCCATTCAAACACTCATCGCATCGCTGCTGGGCTGCGTGACGTTAATGGCGGCAGACAAGCCCAACATCATTTTTATTCTCTCCGATGATCTGGCACAGGGAGATCTCGGCTGTTACGGCCAGCAGTTGATCAAAACGCCGAACCTCGATCGCATGGCCACCGAGGGCACACGCTACACGCAAGCCTATTGCGGCAGCAGCATTTGCGCACCGTCGCGCACTTCGTTGATGACCGGCTTGGACATAGGCCATTCACCAGTGCGGGGGAATCGGGAAATAAAAGCTACACAATCGGCATACGGTGCGGGCCAGCTTCCGTTGCCCGAGTCCACGGTGACTGTGGCGCAGATTCTCAAATCCGCCAGTTATGCCACCGCCTGCACGGGCAAGTGGGGCATGGGACAATTCGATACCACCGGCAGTCCGCTGAAGAAAGGCTTCGATCATTTCTTTGGCTACAACGGACAGGTGCAAGCCCACGAATATTTT
>JBEEMY010000128.1:0-6494 GCA_041192415.1 Verrucomicrobiota bacterium
GGCAGGTTTGCCCTACCCATCGAGGTTAAGTTTTCCCGGATTCAAAATGTCGGGGGTGTGCGCGAGAGGCACAGGGGTGTGCGCGACTCGCACAGTATCTTTTTTGACGGCAGGGTTTATACCTTGCGCCATGATTGATTCGATTCCCGCCGTGTTACCAAGCGTTCCGCTTCACCGCTACGCCGTTCGGCGTATTGGTAATTGCAGCTTTGTCCGGCAAGGTGGAATGATGAATCGCATCGCTCACTTTTTGCTCGCGCTATTGACCGCGCAGTCGGTTCATGCCGCCACAATTTCCTGGACGAATACCCTCGGCGGTAGCTGGCACAACCCGACGAACTGGTCGCCCAACATCGTTCCCGGCGTGGGCGACACCGCGCTCGTCACCAACGTCGGCAGTTACTCCGTCGTCATCACGAACAGCGTTTCGCCCGCCGGACTGCGCGTCGGTTCGCCCGGTTCGCCGACGGTGGTGGTGGACAACTTCGCCACGCTTTCCTGCGCCAGTTGCATCATCACCAACGGCGGCACGATGACGTGGAGCAACAGTTGGATCAACGGCACGCTGACGATTTTGCCCGGCGGCCAGTTGAACTGCACCGCGCCGGTTAACTCCTACCTCTACGGTCTCATCATCACGAACCAAGGCACGGTCACTTGGAGTGGCGGCGGACTTTCGAGCGGCGGCCCGCCGAGCACGGCGATTTACAATTCCGGCCTCTGGCAAATCACCGGCAACAACACGTTCGCCTACGGCGGTGGCGGCACCGGCACGCCGGTCTGGGTCAACACCGGCACGCTCCGCAAATCGGGCGGCACGAATATATCGTCCATCAGCACGTTCAACTTCCAAAACTTCGGCGGCGTGGTCGAGGCGCAGTCCGGCACGCTCGAGTTCAACGGCGGCACGACCAATTTTTTATCCGGCGTCTTCACCAACACCGCGCCCGCCAGTTTTAATTTGATCAACGGCACTTGGACGGACGCGGGCGGATTTTTTTCCGGCACGGGCACGAACACGTTTAATGCCGGCACGTTCAACTTGCGGACGAATGTTCCGCCCGGCTTGAAATTTGCCAGCGGCAATCTCTGGATCACTGGCACCAACACGTTTCAGAATGCCGGAGCCATCACGAACCTCACGCTTGATGGCGCGGCGTTGCGCGGCACGAACACCGTCACCGGCACGCTCAATTTCAACAACGGCAGCATCCCGGAAAAACTCACCATCGCCACCAACGGCCAGCTTATCGCCAGCGGCACGGCGGGAAAACTTCTTTACGGAGTCACGCTCATCAATCAAGGCACGGTGGTTTGCGGTGGCACCATGAATGTCGGCGGCGGCGGCTCAATTTTTAACAGCGGCCTCTGGTTGTTCACCGGCGACTTCAGCGTCTATAACGGGAACAGTCCGCATATTTTCTGGACGAACTCCGGCATCATCCGCAAGACCGCTGGCGGTGGGCTCGTCAACCAGTTCAGCGAGCTGGACGATAATTTTGCGAACCTGCCCGGCGGACTCGTGGAATGTCTCGCGGGCCGCCTGATTTTGAGTGGCGACACGAACAGCCAATTCGGCGGCACGTTCAACGCGGTGGGTTTCATTGATCTGGCCAACGGAACGTGGACGGATGCGGGCGGCGTGGCGACCGGCGCGGGCACGAATCGTTTTAATTCTGGCACGTTCAATTTCCGCACCAACGTCCCGCCGACCCTGCTGCTCGCGGGCGGAAATGTTTTCATCACCGGCACGAACACGTTTCAAAATTCTGGCGCCATCACGAACCTCACGCTCGACGGCGCGACACTCGGCGGCACGAACATCGTCAGCGGTGGCACGTTGACGGTGAACTCCGGCGCGCTCATTGGACAATTGCTCGTGCAGCCGGACGGGCAACTCGTGTTCGCCACGAGCGCGTCGAAACCTATTTCACCGCTCACGCTTTTCAATCGCGGCACGGTGTTGCTCAATGGTAGTGGTGTGAGCAGCGGCAACACCATCATCGTCAACTCCGGCCTGTGGCAGATGGCTGGTGACTTCGGCCTCAACTACGGCGGCGTGGGCACGATGGCGTTCACGAACAGCGGCACGTTTCGCAAAACCTCCGGCAGTGGCGTGGCGGATAACACCGCGATAAAATTTTTCAACCAGCCCGGCGCGCTCGTGCAGGTGGACGCGGGAACGCTCCTGCTGCCTGCGATTGCAACGAATTATTCCGGCACGCTGCGGCTCAACGGCGGCACGCTCGGCGCACATTTCAGCGGCGTGTTCAACGTCGCGGGCGGCACGCTCGATGGCGCGGGAACTTTGGGCGCGAATGCGTTTTCTGGCGGGAACATTTCGCCCGGCAACGGCGGCGCGGGGCGGATGAATTTTTCCAGCGGACTGAATGTGAATTCCAACGTCACGCTCACGCTGGACGGAACCGGCCCGGTGGCGGGTGTGAGTTACGATACCTTGTCCGTGACCGGCACGGTGGCGCTCGCGAACTGTAATTTACAAATCACCGCGCTGCCGACGTTTCCCGCTGGAACGAAGTTCACGCTGATTGACAACGACGGCGCAGACGCGGTGAGCGGCACGTTCGCCGGGTTGCCGGAAAATTCTCAACTCACCGTCGGTGCGCAAACGTTTCGCATCCACTACGCCGGCGGCACTGGCAACGACGTGACGCTCGTGCGCGACGGCCTCGTGACCGGTCCGCAACTCGCGATGAATTTTTACACGAACAACGCGTGGACGTTCGCTGGCTCAAACGCGATTCCGCTGACCGCTTTCACCGTGCGCGCCTCCACGAATCTGCTGACGTGGACGAACATCGGCGTGGCAACGAGCAGCGTGAGCGGCGCGTGGAGTTTTACGGACACGAACGCCTGGCGCTACGCTCGGCGGTTTTACAACACAACGAATTGAAAATTGAACCAGGCCTTCGCCAGCGGTCGTAGCGCAGACAGACTGTCTGCGCTACAAAATGGTCGCGAGATCGAATGCCTAAATTCGCAAACCCAGAATCGGTCTGCTAAATTGAACGCCGTGAGAAATCAGAACCGAACTGCGCCGCGCCGTGGCATTTTATTTTTGCTCGCCGCACTGGTGTTATTGGCGGCAACCTCCCGCGCGTTCGCCGACACTTGGTCGCACTGGACGGATGTTGTCATCCCCAATGCGCAGTTTGGTGCGTCCGGCGCGCAGCTTGCGACGGACGGCACGAACATTTTTTACTCCACCTACCTCGATGGCGTGTATCGCGCCTCGCTCGCCGATGGAAATTTTTCCGCCCTGCCGCTCACCGGTTTTCCGCTGTGGGATGCGAACACCAACACCAATGGCTTTGCCGTGCAACACCTCGTCGCCACGCCGCAGGGCACGGTCGTCATCGCTGGCAGTCCGGTGAATGTGACGAGCAACAGCCTCACCTTCAATCCACCCGGTTCAGCCAACAACACGCTCCCCGTTTTTTATTGGTGGGATGAGACGAACCAACTCTGGCACGCGTCCGCCATCACGGGCAAAAATTATCCCTACACCAGCAACGTCGGGAATTTTTCCCTCGCTCCGGATGGCTCGCTGTGGGCTGGCTCGGGATTTTTCCCCTACGCCTACCGCAGCACGAATGGCGGGAAAAATTTCACCGCCTTCGACATCAATGCGCGCGTGCCGACGAATTATTTTCCCATGCCGCTCTCCGGCCAAGGCACGTTCGGCGCACTTTTTTCCATCCGCTCCGGGTGGAATAACGAAGTCGTCATCGGCACGGAGACTGGCGGCTTTCTGCACACGACGAACAATGGTGCGACGTGGCGCAGCCTTGACCCGAATTTTACCAACGCAAATTCTGTGAACCCGCTTGGTCGCACCGGCGATGCGCGTGTGGCGGGAATTGATCACTACGGAAATTTTCTCTGCGGAAATTTTCTGCCCACCACCAGTCCGGCGCAGAATCTTTGGAGCGGCGTAAAACTCATCGGTTGGAATCCCCGCGACGGTTCCGTTTTCAGCGCCACGAATGGCTTGCCCGCTGGCTACGGCGTGTCGTTCGTGCTGACGCGTTCGTCAGGCGTGACCTACACGTTCATGAACCAGGGCAGCAATAATCTCGGCGGCGTGTATCGCGCGCTCGACGGGAAAAATTGGAGCCAGTTCAACGACGGTTTGCCGCCCGTCTCGCCGAACGTGGGCAGCGCGCAAGCGGCGGGCAACTGCCTCACGGTGGTGAGCAACACGTTTTATCTCGGCTTCGGCACGGCCATTTATACCTTCGATTCCACGCCGCCACCGGTCGTCAATCGTCCGCCCGTTGCGCAGCCGCAGAACGTGAACCTTTGGGAAAACACCGCCACGAATTTCACCCTCGCCGGCGGCGATGCGGATGGTGACGCGCTTAATTTCACCATCGTCATCGCGCCGCACGGCGCGCTCACCGGCACGCCGCCCGACCTGACCTACACGCCCACGAACAATTTCACCGGCCTCGACTTTTTTACGTTCACCGTGGACGACGGCCAACTGGCTTCCGGGCCCGTCGTGGTGAACCTCGCCATCAATCCGCTGACGAATACGTTGTCCGCCATCGCGCTCACGAATCCGACGGATGGAAAGTATTTTATCGCGCCGACGAATGTGCTGCTGGCCGCCGCAGCGAGTGATCCCGATGGCATCCGCGTGGTGAATTTTTATTCCGGCAACTTCATCATTGGGCAGATGTCCAACGCGCCTTACGCACTGACGCTCACGAATCTCGCGGTGGGCGACTACGCGTTCTCCGCCCGCGCGATTGATAACTTCGGTGCGCGCACTTGGTCCGCACCCGTGCGCGTCAGCGTGCTGCCGGTCGCGCCGCGCGTGAGTATCAAACAAATTGATTCGGAAAATGTCGCCGTGACGTGGCCGCTCGAACTCGACGGCTTTTTCGTGGAGACCGCGCCAGATGCCGCCGGGCCGTGGACGCTCTCACCGTTTCCGCAGCTCTACTTCACCAACGGCCAGACCGCCACTATCCCCATGACCGATCAGCAGTTTTTCCGGTTGATGCGGCCACATTAAAGCGCGGGCAAACGATTCAAACCAACGAACTCGTTTGGTGAAACATTGACCTGCGGCCCAATGCCAGCCTAGAGTGCGCGGCTTTCATCCAACATGAATAACGATTCACCCGCACCCGGACCCGAGGGCGATGGATTGGATTCCACGCGTGAGACCATGCGGCGGGATTTGAACCGCGCCAACACTGCCGTCGGCATCATCCTCGTGGTGGTGCTCGGACTCGCGGTCGCAGCGGTGATCGCCGGTTTTCATGCCGCGCATAATTTTTCCCGCGCCGAACAGGCCGAAGCGTCCAGCACGGAGCGGTTGTGGAATTCTTACGTCGCCCAAGCGCGCGCGGTCCGATTGATCCCCGAGGCGGGACGTCGCGCAAAAATTTTCAATGTCATCAGCAATGCCGCGAGCATTCGCAAAAATGCTTCGCTGCGTTCCGAGGCGATGGCGAGTTTGGCGTTGTCCGACATTGAGATTGAACAGCCGTTGCGCTCGATTCCCGCCGGCGTTGACCAGGTGGAGATGGACAGCGCGCTGGAACGATATGCTTTCGGCAACGCGGCCGGCGATGTGTTTGTCTGTGACATCAAGGACACGAACCGGCTTGTCTTGCAGGCGCAAATGCTCGGCCCCGGCACGCACCAGCCGGTGCGCGGCGTGGTCTTCAGTCCGGACGGCAGCAAACTCGCCGCGCGTTTTTCCGGCGGCGCGGTGGTGGTCTGGGATCTGGCCACGCAGGAAAAATTAATCATCTCTGGTTTGGGGGCCACGAATTTCCCAGTCGCGGGCATGACCTTCTGGCCGGACGGCAACAAATTCAGTTTTGGTGACGCGGACGCGCAGGGCCAGATTTCAATTTTTGATTTTGCGGCGAAAACAAAAATCAGCAGCGCCATTCGCGTGGGCACGCGGCCATTTCGATTTCAACCGGGAACGATGGAGGTCGCCATCGCCACGGACAATCACGTGGAGCTGTGCCGTTATCCGGACGAGACGCCAATCCAAAAACTCGAAACGCCCACGCGCGTCTATGCCGTCGCGTGGTCGCCAGACGGAACGCGGCTGGCCGGTTCCACGGAGGATGGCGACGTTTATCTGTGGGACAAAGCCAGCGGCAGCGCGCGGATTCTGCGCGGCCATAGCGAGCCGTGCGTGCGGCTGACGTTCAGTCCAGACGGCAAATTGCTCGCGTCCGGTTCGCGCGACGGCACTACGCGATTTTGGGACGTGGCGCAGGGACAAACGTTGGTTGTCGCCACGGAAGGACTGGCCAGCGTTTTTTCGCGCGACGGCCAGCGCGTTGGATTTTGGAAGCCATCGGAGGGCTACGGCATCTGGCGGCTCACGAGCAGCGAGGGTTATGATCCGCTGGTCTGCCCCAAGAGCGAGGGCGCGTTTCTCTCGGTGGATCTTTCGCCGAGCGGACGCTGGTGCATCGCCACGCAGAGCAAGGGCG
>JBEEMY010000129.1:0-6486 GCA_041192415.1 Verrucomicrobiota bacterium
CGCGCTGAATAGCGGTGGCATCAAGGATGACGGTGGATTCAGGCATGGGACGCAGTTGATGGTTGAGAGTGGTGAGTTGATAGCTCCGAAGCCACAGCCAAAATAAAAATCGCGAATCTACTCCGCCGGGCGGAGCTGATTCGCGTTCTTCGTTTGGTTTTCATTTTTCCTTCGCCGCCTCGCAGGGCCGCGTTAAAGGAATGGGTTGGTGATGGGTTAGTTCGACTGTGACTGACGGGTTTTTCGCCAAGTGGAGCGATGCTTGATAATCCAGTCCGTGAGGGCTTGCTCGAAGCCGATGTCGCGTCCGGCCTTCTCCGACTCAATCCACTTGTGCCGCAGGATTTCCTCCCGCTCGGCTTGAAACTCGCGGTAGAGCGTGGAGTTTTTCAGCAGATCGTTCGCCGACGGTGATTCTTTGGAGGCGTTCGACATAGGCAAATTTTGTTACGGCCAAGTTAAATCCGGGTGACGGTTGTGGCAATGGAAATCTTGTAATGTAAAAACACTACACGCCCTCACATTGCGTAAAATCATTCCCGCGCCGTCTGCACCGGCTGTGCGGAGAGCGGGCAATTTTTATTCGTCTCGTTAAAATAATTTGCCGACCACTCGTTTTGGAAAAGCGCGACGGGATTTTTGCCGATGTCGTAAGCGAGCTTCGCGCCAGTGGGCAACGAGAGGGCGTCGAGTTGTTCTTCGGTGATGTCCGTGGGCAGCCAGCGGACGACGCTCCACGTTGCCGCTTCGAGACGCGACTCCGCGCCGTATTCGCTTTCGAGGCGGAACTGCACAACCTCGAATTGCAACGGCCCGACGGCGGCGAGCAGCGGCGTTTTGATGGATGAATTGCGGAGATACAACGCTTGGATGACACCTTCCTGCAACAGTTGGTCGAGACCTTGGCGGAACTGTTTGTATTTTCCCGTGTTCGGATTGTGCAGGAACGAAAACGCTTCGGGCGTGAAGCGCGGAATTTCTTTGTAGAGAATTTTAGGGTCAGTGGTCAGCGTGTCGCCGATGCCGAAGCCATCGTGACCCACAAGGCCGATGACATCGCCGGGAAACGCTTCATCCACGGTCTCGCGTTCGTTGCCGAACAGTTTGTGCGAGCTGGAGAGACGGACTTTTTTCTCGGAGCGCGAGTGATACACCGTCATGTCGCGATCAAATTTGCCGGAGCAAACGCGGATGAACGCAATGCGGTCGCGATGGCGCGGATCCATGTTCGCCTGAATCTTGAAGATGAATCCGCTGAACGCGGGATTCTCTGGCGCAATCTCAATACCGCCCATCACGCGCGACTTCGGGGCGGGCGAATGCTTCAGAAAACCATCGAGTAACAGTTGCACGCCGAAATTATTCACGCCGCTGCCGAAAAACACCGGCGTGGTTTTGCCTGCCAGCACGGCGGCTTCGTCGAACGCCTCACCCGCGCCCTCCAACATTTCCAGTTCTTCGACGGTTTTATTCCAGTCCGCCTCGCTTAAATTTCCGCGCACTTCCGGGTCGTGCAGTCCACCGACAGCGACGGGCGCGCGATATTTGCCGCCCACGACGCGCTCAAATGTATGCATCGTTTTCGTCTGCCGGTCATAGACACCTTGAAAATCCGCGCCGTTGCCGATGGGCCAGTTCACCGGAAACGCGCCGATGCCGAGAACTTTTTCCAACTCATCTAGCAATGCGAGCGGCTCCTTCATCGGCCGGTCACACTTGTTCATGAACGTGAAAATCGGCACGCCGCGCTGGCGACAGACTTCAAACAGTTTGCGCGTCTGCGGCTCGATGCCTTTCGCAGAATCAATCACCATCACCACCGAATCCACGGCGGTGAGCACGCGGTAGGTGTCCTCGGAAAAATCTTTGTGACCGGGCGTGTCCAGCAGGTTGATGCGAAAGCCGTCGTAGTCGAATTGCAGCACCGTCGAGCTGATGGAGATGCCACGTTTCTTTTCCAGTTCCATCCAGTCGGATGTAGTGGCGCGCTGATTTTTGCGCGCGGTCACGGAGCCGGCGAGTTGCACCGCGCCGCCGTAAAGCAGGAGTTTTTCCGTGAGCGTGGTTTTACCTGCGTCCGGATGCGAGATGATGGCGAACGTGCGGCGGCGTTGGATTTCTTCGGCGATAGTCACAATTGAGTCGCGGAAGGTAGCAAAGAAATCGCCTGGAACAAGCCGGGAAAAGAAAGGCTGACGGGCAAGTTTGACCCGGCCACGCTCAAAGTCGCCGTCATTTTCTTTTTGCCGAAACCGCGCCGAACCGTTCAAATGTGCGCGAAGAATTTTCATGCTGACCACGCTGCGCATCAAGAACCTCGCCCTCGTGAGCGACCTCACGCTGGAACTCCAGCCCGGTTGCAACGTCATCACCGGCGAAACCGGCGCGGGCAAGTCCATCATCATCGGCGCGCTCAATCTGGTGCTCGGCGAACGCGCCGACCGCACGCTCATCCGCAGCGGCGAGGAAAGCTGTTCCGTCGAAGCCGTCTTCGACACCAAAAAACTTCGCGCCCCGCTGAAAATTTTTCTGGAGGAGAATGGTCTGGAACCGGGCGACGAACATCAACTCGTGCTGAAGCGCACGTTCACCGCCGCTGGAACCAATCGCCAGTTCGTCAACGGTTCGCCCACCACGCTCGCCACGCTGGGCAGCATCGGCGAATGGCTCGTGGACATGCACGGCCCACACGATCACCAATCGTTGCTGCACGCCGGGAAACAGCTTTTGATTCTCGATGCGTTCGGCGGGTTGGAAAAAGACCGCGCCGCGTTTGGCGAACTCATCCGTAGGCGCGGGGTTTTTGAAAACGAAAAATCCACGCTCATCGTGGACGAAAAAACTTACGCGCAGCAGCTCGATCTCTTGCGCTTTCAGGTTCAGGAAATTTCCAACGCGCGCTTGCAGCCGGATGAGGAAAAATCTGTCGAGGAAGAATTCAACCGTGCCAGCAACGCCGCGAAGCTCTTGCAATTAAGCCAGACCGCGCTCGATGCCTTGAGCGAGAATGAAAATTCCCTGCTCACGCAGTCCGGCGTGATTGGCCGCGTGCTCGCCGAGCTGCAACGCGTGGATGCCGGCGCGTCGCCGCTGGCCGAGTTACACGCGCAAGCCACCGAGACGTTGCGCGAGTTGCAGACCGAGCTGTCGCGCTATGCCGACAAAGTGGACGTTGACCCGGCACGACTCGCTGAACTGGAGGAGCGCTTAAATCTCCTCCACACGCTCAAACGCAAATACGGCCCGCCTTCGCTGCGCTCCGGCGCGGCAGGCGCGACGCTCGCCGAAGTCATCGCGTTCGGCGACGAGGCGAAACAGAAATTGTCAGCCCTCGAAAGCCGTGATGCCGAACTCGCGCGCCTCCATGCCGCGTTGGAAAAACTGGACGCAGAAATTTCCAGTGCCGGTAAAAAACTTTCCACCGCGCGCAAGAAAGTCATTCCGCAACTCGCCAAGGCTGTGAGCAAGCAGCTTGAAGATTTGGGTTTCAAACAAAGCAAGTTTGATGTGGCGATGAACTCTTGCCTTGTAGGCGACGAGGTAACGAGTTTCAAATCAAAAGACGGTCAGAGCCTCCTCCCGTCGGTTCCTACAATTAAATCGAGTGGCCTTGACGAGATTGAATTTCAATTCGCACCCAACCCCGGCGAGCCTGCCAAGTCACTGCGCGCGATTGCTTCCAGCGGCGAAATGGCGCGGGTGATGTTGGCCTTGAAAACCGTGCTCGCGGCGGAGGACGAGATTCCGGTTTTAGTTTTCGACGAAGTGGATGCGAACGTCGGCGGTGAGACGGCGAATGCCGTTGGCGAGAAGATGCAGCAAATCGCCGCCAAGCGTCAGGTGTTTTGCATCACGCATCTGCCGCAGGTCGCTGCGCCCGCAGATGCGCACTACGTCGTGACCAAGCAGGTGAAGAACGGGCGCACGATTTCCGAGATTACTTTGCTCGACAAAAAATCCCGCGTGACCGAACTCGCCCGGATGCTCGGTGGCCAGACCGACGCGGCACGCAAGCACGCCGAGGCGTTGTTGAAGTAACGGGTGATGATTTACAGGTGGAGCCGCACCCCTCGCGCTAACCCTCTCCGCCAACGGGACGCGGGGGAATAAGGCGGATTCACCCAGCACCATCTGCCGCCAGCGAATTTACTTTCGCCGCTTTGGTTGCTCTGTTAGAAAATTGCCGTGCGTAAACTTCTTTTCATTGTCAGTTTGTGGCTGGGGGTCGTGTTTGCGGCTTCGGCGGAAAATTTTACGCTCGTGGACGGCGCGGTTATCACTGGCGAAATTTTTAAGCCCGATGATAGCGGCTTGAGCATCAAGACCACCGACGACGTCTTCACGAACATTTCCTGGGCGCGAATTTCACAGGACACGCTCAAGCAACTTGCCGCCAATCCCAAGATTAAATTTCTGGCCGAGCCGTTTATCGAGGTTGACGCGGCCAAGCGTCCGCAGGCGGCGGAAATCAAAATCAACGCGGTCACGCGCATGGAAATCCCGGCCAAGCCCTCGCTGCTCGGCGGGCTGTTCACCTCGTCGCTGGGGCTGTTCCTGCTGTTGCTCGTTTACGCGGCGAACTTGCTGGCGGCTTATGAAATTTCCATCGTCAAGGCGCGCTCGGCGGCGCAAGTCATGGGCGTGTCCGCGTTGCTGCCCGTCATCGGGCCGGTGATTTTTCTGGTGATGCCAATGCAGTTGCCCAAGCAGTCAGCGGAAGAAAAAGCGGAGGAAGCTCTCGCCTCCGAAGTTGCCGCCGCGCACAAGACGCCGGAAGAAATCCAGATCGCCGAAGCCTCGTGGAAACCGCAGGCGGAGAAGAAGCCCGAGGCGCAGATTTTTACGCGCGGCAAGTTCACGTTCAATAAACGTTTCGTCGAGACCCGCTTTGGCGATTTCACCGGCACGGCTGCCGGCGCGCTCGCGCAGAAATATTCCATGGAAGTGCGGACGATGAAAGACCATCTGGCCGTTATCCGCATCGCGCAGATTGGCCAGAATGAAATCATTTTTGAAACCGCCGCCGGCCCGGTGACCGTGCCGCTCTCGGACATTCAGGAAGTCAAACTCAACCCAAAAATCGCTTGAAATACCGCAGCATCCTCCTCTTTGGCGCCCCCGGCGTGGGCAAAGGCACGCAGGGAAAAATCATTGGCTCCATCCCACATTTTTTTCACTGCGCCTGCGGCGATGTGTTCCGCAACCTGCGCGCCAACAGCCCGCTGGCCAAGACGTTCATTGATTATTCCGGTCGCGGCCAACTCGTGCCCGACGAGCCGACCATCCAGCTCTGGAAACATTTCATCGAGAACAACACCGAGATCGGGCGCTTTCATCCCGAGACCGACACGCTGGTGCTGGACGGCATTCCGCGCAACGTGGCGCAGGCGAAAATTCTTAAGAACACCCTCAAAGTCACCGCTGTTTTTTATATGCAGTCGGTGAATGAAGAACACCTCGTCGCCCGCATCCAACGCCGCGCCATCCGCGAAAACCGCCTCGACGATGCGAACCTCAAAGTCATCCGCGACCGCCTGCACGTCTATGAAAACGAGACCAAGCCGGTCTTGAAATTTTACGGACGCTCGCTCGTTCACCGCATCAACGCCGACCAGTCGCCCGCCAAAGTCCTTGCCGACATCCTGCGCCACGCGGCCAAGAAGTGACCGCGTCGCATGGCTCCGCTCCGCATCATTTTCATGGGCACGGCGGAGCTTTCCTGCGCCAGTCTGGAAAAACTTGCCGGCGATAAAAACTTTTCCGTCCTCGCCGTCGTCACCCAGCCGGACAAACCCAAAGGGCGCGACCTCAAGCTCACGCCCTCGCCGGTAAAAATTCTCGCGGAGAAATTAAACCTGCCCGTCCTCCAACCGCTCAAGGCGCGCGACGAACTATTCATTTCGCAACTGCGTGAGTTGAAGCCCGACCTCATGGTGGTGGTGGCCTACGGACAGATTTTGCCGCAAGCGATGCTGGACTTACCGCCGCACGGCTGCCTGAACGTCCACACCTCGCTCCTGCCGAAGTATCGCGGTGCCGCGCCGATCCAGTGGGCGATTGCCGATGGCGAACCGGAAACCGGCGTGACGCTCATGCAGATGGATGCCGGTCTCGACACCGGGCCGATTCTCGCCACGCGCCGCACCGCGATTTTGTCCACGGACGATTCGCAAATCCTCCACGACCGCCTCGCGCAACTCGGTGCGGAACTGCTGGTGGAAACAATCCCTGATTACGTCGCCGGAAAAATTTCACCGTCGCCGCAACCCGCCACCGGTTCCACCTACGCCGCGAAGATTAAAAAAGAGGATGGCCAGATTGACTGGAATGCGTCCGCCGAAAAAATCTGGCATCGCCTGCGCGCCTTCACGCCGTGGCCGGGAGCGTTCACCTTTCTGCCCGCCGAACCCAAACCGCAGTTGCTGAAAATCTGGAAAGTGGAAGTGGTCGATTCAGAAGGTGGTAAAGGCGCGCTGCGCCGTCCGG
>JBEEMY010000130.1:0-6454 GCA_041192415.1 Verrucomicrobiota bacterium
GCAGCACGCTTGGCGGCATCGGCTTGGATTTGCTCGCGGCGTAGGCGGTCTTGATTTGCGCGACGACGTCAGCATTTTTCACATCGCCGGCGACGACGAAGAAGACATTGTTCGGCGCGTATTTCTCCGTGTAGTAATTGCGGATGTCGTCCGGCTTCACGTCATTGAAAATGTCCGGATAGCCGATGATCGTGAAGCGATACGGACTTTTCGTGTAAGCCGTTTCAAAGAGTCGGCGGCTCGCGCGACGGCCCGGATCATCGTGGCACATATCCATTTCGCGGCGGATGACATCCATCTCCTTCGCGAGTTCATCCGGCGGCAACGTCGCGTGCTGCATGATGTCGCACAAAATATCAATCGCCTTCACCGCGCCCGTGTTCGGCACGTCAATGTGATAGACCGTGCGATCAAAGCTCGTGTAGGCGTTCATGTAACCGCCCGCTTCCTGCACTTCCTGGTCAATGCGGCTGCCTGCGCGCGTCGTCGTGCCTTTGAAGAGCATGTGTTCGAGGACGTGCGAGAGGCCCGCGCCGAGCCAGCGATCTTCGTGGATGCTGCCGGCCATGGCCCACGCCTGCGCGCTGACGACCGGCGCGTTGTGATCTTCGCGCACGATGATGACGAGGCCGTTGTCGAGCGTGGTCAGCGTCACACCGGGCGGGATGGACGGGATGGCGTCGGTGGAAATAGATTTGGTCATTGCAAATTAAATGGAGCCGAGACAATAACCAGAAACGCCCGATGGGAAAAGCAATTTGGCGGGGTGACGTGGGAAGCCGCGTGAAGACAGGGACAACGGATGTTCAGCCTATCCTAATATTTGGCCACGGTCTCATTTTGTCTGATTACTCAACAAATCAAATGCCGAATACTTCGGATCTCGCTTGAGCTTCTCCTCTTCCCCGGCACTAGGAAACCAAGGACAAGGACCTGCAACCAAGCTCCACCGGTGAGACGCTGCCTCTGGATACTCAATACCAAAGTGCTTCATCTTCCCAAGATTCTCGTCTGAGATTTGATGCTTCCAGAAAGCTTCGAACGAATCAATAACTTCAGTGCCGAGATATGCGACGCTCGGTGACATACCAGACGCTTTGGCGTCATCAAACCACAACTTGCTGCGAGCATTCATAGCGTAGTGGCCAAACTAATAGTCGGCGGACAGTTGTTCAGCCCATCATTTTTCACGAGGCGACCCTAGGCTCGACGGAAACTGCTGTCCAGCCAAAATTAAAACTAGGCTCCGCAGTCGGGCCGCGCTCCCGTTTCGATTTCGGAGTTCGGGCATAATAGACCTCGTCGTGCGTGCCGACCGCCAGCAAAACAATTTCTTTAGCAAATCATCCTGACCTAGGGATATTCGGATTGGCTGGGACGAAGGTAGGGCGCGTCACTCCGTGCGCGCCGTCGTGTGTCTAGCCATGCTCGGCGCGCACGGGAGTGACGCGCCCTACCTGCCGCAAATGTGCCAAGGTCTTCGAGCTTTGCCACAGTTAGCCGGGTTGGCGGCTCAACTGGCTATCGGCAGGTAAATATGAAACGCCAGTCCGTGACCCGGTTCGCTTTCCGCCACGAGTTCGCCGTGGTGGGCGCGGATGGTTTCGCGGGCGGAAAATAATTCCAATCCGATTTTTTTAGCGGTGGCTTTGCGCGCTTGGAACGGCTCAAAGATTTGGGCGAGCGCGTGTTTTTCCAACCCGGCGCTGCTATCGCGCACGGTCAGGCGGACGCACTGTTCGCCAATCAACGCGTGGGAAACGTGCGACGGCACGGCGCTGGGTTCGAGCGCGAGGGTGATCTGGCCGCGCCGATCTTGCAGGCCGTGCCAGCAATGCACGCAGAGGTCGAGCAGGACTTGATGAAGCTGGGCGGCATCGGCGTGGACGGCGGGGCAGGCGGGATTGAGGTTCGCGTGCAGTTCAACTTTCTCCGGGATAATGCCGCGCAAAATCTGGATGGTTTCCTCGACGACGG
Source organism: Verrucomicrobiota bacterium (assembly GCA_041192415.1). GTDB lineage: Bacteria > Verrucomicrobiota > Verrucomicrobiia > Limisphaerales > UBA11358 > UBA11358. The sequence goes on from JBEEMY010000130.1 coordinate 1,978, forward strand.
TCTGAAGCTGCGTAGGTTTAAGTTCGATGGCGGGGCGCAGGGAGAAGGCGCGGACTTTGTGGAGGAAGTCGCGGGCGCGGTTGCTGGCTTCAAAAATCTGTTTCAGTGATTCGTGGGCGGGATGGCCTTCGGAGATGTCCATGTTGGCGAGTTCGGCGCTGCCAAGAATGCCGGCGATGATGTTGTTGAACTCATGCGCGATGCCGCCGGAGAGTTGGTTGAGGGCGGAAAATTTTTGGGCGAGCAGGAGTTCGTCGCGCGAGGTGGCGGGAGGATTTTTGCCGCCGGTGATGAGTTCGCGGATTTCCGCGGCGAGGTCGCGGGCTGATTCGACGGGCGGGGAAGCGTGAGCCGGTTTCATTCGAATGCCGCGAGTCTCCGAAAATTTTTCGGCGGCGGCGATAAAAATATTGGTGGTAGGGAAGCCGCGCGGCGGCGTCCCCGCTGGCGCTTCCCCATTTTTGGCCAGCGGTAGTTCCGAACCGCCCGCCCAAAAACTCCAAAGCGCGGGCGGGGAACCGCGCAGCGCGCGATCCCTACCTGGAAAGTTTATGGGCGGCATCATCTCAAATTTTTTCAAACGGGATTTAAGCCGGACAGGTTTCCACCGATAGCTTTGTTGTCGCAAGACTGGCGGTCGGCAGCCACCAAAGCCGGCGGGGAAAAACGGTGTTTCACCCATTAACTGAAGCACCCGCAACATGGATGTTGCGCAAATAAAACGCTCCTCCCGGGGCGTCTCACGGAAAGAGAAAAGTTATGGTCATCAATACAAACCTGCAGGCTCAGGGCACCTCTACGCTCCTGATGCATTCCTCCACCATGCTGGCGCAATCACTCCAGCGTCTTTCATCCGGCTCGAAGATTACTTCGCCGGCGGATGACAGCGCCGGTCTGGCTGTGTCCATGAAGTTGAGCGCGCAAATTTCGCGCATCAACGCCGCCACGAACAACGTGGGCAACGCCATCTCGTTCAACCAAACCCAGGACGGTTATATGTCCAAGGTCAATGACGCGTTGAACCGGATGAGCGAACTCTCCATCCTCTCACAAGACGTGACGAAGACGGATGCGGATCGTTCCCTGTATCAACAGGAATTTTCCGCGCTCGGCAATTACATCAACAACGTGGCCACGAAAGACTTCAACGGGGTCAGCCTGTTCTCGAGTGCTTCACTTAATGTCACCACGGACAGCGAAGCGAATACCTTCGCCATGGCGGGTGTGGATTTGGCTAACACCACTTACACCACGGCTACCGGCGACAACATCAGCACGATCGGCGGCGCCTTGACGGCATTGAGCGACGTGAAGGGGGCGTTGAACCAGCTCGCGTCGGATCGCGCGAACATCGGCTCGAACATCGAAAGCCTCACCTATTACAACGACCAGCTCGCGTCGTTGAAGAACAACCTGTCCGCCGCGAACAGCCGCATCACGGATGTGGACGTGGCGCAGGAAAGCACGAACTACGCTAAATACAACATCCTCGTCCAGTCCGGCACGGCGATGTTGGCGCAGGCGAATGCACTGCCGCAATCCGTCCTCAAGCTCTTGGGTTAAGCCGAGACGCTCCGCAGTAAAGTCCCGGGCGGCGGTTAAACGCCGCCCGGGCAGCCAGAAAAGCGGAACGTCCGGGGAAGGAGCCAGTTCACTGCAAGCAGGCCCAAGGCAAAAAGGCCGTCGGCCCGAAACAGGGGACAGCGGAGCGGATGCAGGCGGGAACCACGATTTTATTTCTCGCCATCGGTTTGGGCGGTTCAGCCCAACCAGCCGTCCAAAAAGTTGCGGGAAATCTCCCGCCTGCGTCACGCCTCGCTCCATTCGGACAAAGTGAATTCCGCGCTGGTTTTTTTCTGACGGTGACGTTCTGCCGTCAGACCCATTTGAAAAATTAAAAAGGGAACACGCGACCGCGCCCTGAAAGGCGGTTGCCGCGACATGGATGTCGCGCCCAAACCACGCCGTGAAAACGGCGGCTCAAGGATGAGATTATGGTCATCAACACAAATCTGCAGGCGTTGAATGCGTCCACGCACCTGCAACAAAGTTCGACGCAACTGGCGCAATCGCTTCAGCGGTTGTCGTCCGGTTCAAAAATAACTTCACCGGCGGATGACAGTGCCGGCCTGGCGGTCGCGATGAAATTGACCGCGCAGATGAAACGGATTGGCGCCGCGTCTGGCAACATCGAGAACGCCATCGCGTTCAAGCAGACGCAGGATGGGTATCTGAACAAGGTGAACGATGCCCTGACCCGCTTGGGCGAGCTGGCCATGATGGCGTTGGACATCACCAAGACGGATGCCGACCGGAAGCTGTATGATGTGGAGGTGCAGTCGCTGACGACGCAAGTGGGGGACATCGCCACCAAAACCTTCAACGGGGTGCGGCTGTTCAGCACCACCACGCTCAATGTCACGACGGATAGTGACGCCAACACGTTCACCATGACGGGTATCAACTTGCAAAGCGCGACCTATAGCAACCTGTATGGTGATGAAGCGTTTCCTATCGGCGACAATTCCTACGGCGCCGTCTATGCGATGAAGGACTTCAAAAAAGTTCAATCGCAACTTGCCAAGGACCGGGCGCAAATCGGGTCGGAACTTGAGGCGCTGGGTTATTTCCACGAGCAACTGACCACGTTGAACACCAACCTGTCGGCGGCGAACAGCCGCATCGTGGATGTGGATGTGGCGCAGGAAAGCACGCGCTTCGCCAAATACAACATCCTCACGCAGGCGGGCACGGCGATGCTGGCACAGGCCAACTCGCTCCCGCAATCCGTATTGAAACTGCTCGGTTGAAGTTTCGTTCGTCCTCGTCCGCAAGCTGCATTTCTTCGAGGACGAGGACGAGAACGCGAACGAGGCGGACAGTGTAAAAATAAGATTCCTCCTAAAAGCATTGTGAACACAGGCGATTTTTCTGATTAAAGTCCCCACGCACTTCGCCGATAGCTTTGGTGTCAGGTAAGTCAGTAAATGGTCGGGATGGTTCCCCGGTCAGACTTGCAGGACAACGGTGACGGCGACCGCAAACGGCCGGGGGATTAAATCGGGTGGACGCCCCTATACAAAGTTCCGCTCCGTGGCAGGGATGCCGCGAATCAAAACATCCAAAACCCCGCAAGGGGTGACTCATGGAAGGAGTCAGTTATGGTAATCAACACAAATACATCTGCACAATCCAGCGCAACTCTACTTGCGCAATCCAGTTCCAACTTGAGCAAGTCGCTCGCACGGTTGTCATCCGGTTCGAAGATTACTTCGCCGGCGGACGACAGCGCGGGTCTGGCTGTCTCAATGAAACTCAACGCCCAGATCTCCCGCACGAATGCGGCGCAGAGCAACGTGGGCAACGCCATCTCGTTCAACCAGACGCAGGACGGTTATCTGCAAAAGGTGAACGATGCGCTCAACCGTATGTCCGAACTCTCCGTCCTCGCACAGGACGTGACGAAGACGGACAGCGACCGTTCGTTGTATAACACCGAGTTCAGCACGTTGGCCACCTACGTTGGCGACGCGGCGACCAAGGACTTCAACGGCGTGAGCCTGTTCAGCGGCACTGCGCTTAACGTGACCAGCGACAGCGATGGCAACACGTTCAGTAACGTGGGCGTGAACCTGGGTAACACCACCTACACCACGGCGACCGGTTCCTCGATTGACACGACGGCGCACGCGGTCACGGCTTTGACCAACGTCAAAGCGGCGATCACGCAACTCGCCAAGGATCGCGCGAACATCGGTTCCAACATCGAAACGCTCGGCTATCACAGCGACCAGTTGAGCTCGTTGAGCAACAACCTTTCTGCCGCCAAAAGCCGCATCACGGATGTGGACGTGGCGCAAGAAAGCACCAACTACGCGAAAAACAACATCCTCGTCCAGTCCGGCACGGCGATGCTCGCGCAGGCCAACTCGTTGCCGCAATCCGTCCTCCGCCTTTTGGGCTAAGATGGATCGCGAAAAAAACCGGTGAAATGTTCCCCGGACGGCGACCGGCGCCGTCCGGGGTTTTACCGCAGAAAAAGAAAACGTAGAAAAAGAAAAATTATGGCAAGCACGTCAGGCGTTGACCTGTCCATTTCGGGACTGGCCTCGGGGTTCGACTGGAAAACAGTCGTGTCCCAACTTGCCCAAGCCGAGCGTGCGCCCGAGGCGGTGTGGTCCAGAAACCAGACGGCCATCAATCGAAAAAATTCCGCCTTCACCATCATCAAGAGCTACCTCTCGCAGTTGCAAACTTCCGTTAAGGCTTTGAATGACACCTCGCTTTACGATTCCCGCTCCGCGCAAAGTTCCACTGCCACGGTCGCCACCGCTGCTGCCAGCACCGGCGCGCTGACGGGCACTTTCAATTTCAACATCGCCCACCTCGCCACCGCCGCCGCGCAGACCGGCGCGGGCAGCATTTCCAAAGTCATCAGTCCCACCGGCGATTTGAGCAGCGTCACCGTGGGCGCAGC
>JBEEMY010000131.1:0-6321 GCA_041192415.1 Verrucomicrobiota bacterium
CAGCGCAGCAATCGCGATGAGCGCAACGACCGCCTGCGTGAGCCAACTCCAGATGCCGAGATCCACTTTTTCCTTCACGCGGCCAGTTAATCACGCGCCGCGCGGTGGTGAAAGCGGATTTTATTGTTTCTGTGGGAAATTTTTCTATCCTGCATGGCGTAATGCTGAAAGTGTTCTTCTTGCTGTTTGAACCGGCGGTCGCTTGGGAAAAAATTTCCAAGGCGAAGCGCGGTTACGTTTTCATTTTGGGGACGTATCTGCTGCCGGTCATCCTGCTCGCCTGCACGTTGGAGGGTTGGGGGCTGACGCACTGGGGCAAATGGCGTCCGCACTACAAAAAAATCGTCGAGTTTTCCGATCAGACCGTGCTGCGCTATGAAATGCTGCAGGCAGTCTTGTTTCTCGCGGTCATCTTCATTTGCGCCGCTTTGGTGCATATCGCCTGCCAGAATTTTCACGGGAAACGCACCTACTTGCAGACCTTCACCGCCATCGCCTACGGTTTCAGCCCGTTGTTTTATCTGCACACGCTCAACGCCTGGGCCATGATGCACCCGGCGATTCCATGGTGTCTCGGCATCGTGATGACGATGTGGGTGCTGTATCAGGGCATCCCGCGCGTGATTGCGCCGGATCCCACGCACGCGTTTGGGGTGTATTTGTCGGCGCTGTTCATCGTGGTGCTGGTGTCCGCCATCGTGCGGCTGCTCACGGCGATGTTTCTGCTGGGGCAATATAATTTTCAACGTTCCGCCATCACCCGTGCGCTGGGTGAATGGCTTGGCCAGTAAATTTCCCCGCATGAATTCGCCCGCCGAAAAAGAAATCCTCGCCGCGCTCCTGCAACTGGAAGCCGCCGTGAAATCCATGCCCACCGCGAATCCCAAACCCAATCTTCTCCCGCTGTTCGCGCGGCTGGACGAACTGACGCAGCAGTTGCCGCGCGCCACTGACCCGTCGCTGCTACATTACCTGCACAAAAAAAGCTACGAGAAGGCGCGGCTGTTTTTACAGGGCCGCGACGCGGAAAATCAACTCGGCAACTGCCGCCACGTCTGATTTTTTTCTTCGCGTCTTTGCGCCTTTGCGTGAGACTCTTTGCCGATGTTTCCCGACGACACCATCGCTGCCATTGCCACACCGCTCGGTGAAGGCGGTCTAGCCGTCCTCCGGCTCTCTGGCGCGTCGGCATTAGCCATCGCCGACAAGTGTTTTCAACCCATTGGAAAAAGTTCGCTGAAGCCATCCGCCGCCCCGACCCACACGATTCAATACGGGAAAATTGTCCGCGATGAAAAGGTGGTTGATGAAGTCCTCCTCGCCGTCTTGCGCGCCCCGCGCACGTTCACACGCGAGGACACGGTCGAGATTTCCTGCCACGGCGGCATTTTGCCCGCCAAGCTCGTGCTCGACACGCTGCTCGCCAAGGGCGCGCGGCTGGCCGAGCCGGGCGAATTCACCAAGCGCGCTTTCCTCAACGGACGCATTGACCTCGCGCAGGCCGAGGCCGTGGCGGATGTCATTCATTCGCGCACCGAACTCGCGCTCACCGCCGCCAACGAACAACTCGCCGGCAAACTTTCCCAACGCATCAATCTGCTCCGCGATGACCTGATGCTCACGCTCACGCACGTCGAGGCGCACATTGATTTTCCCGACGAAGACATCTCGCCGGATACAAAGGATAAATTATTGCAACGGCTCGATGCCGGCATCGCGTTCATGGACGAACTGCTCCGCACCGCGAACGAAGGACAGATTTTGCGACGCGGCATTCGTGCCGCCATCATTGGCCGCCCCAACGCCGGCAAATCCAGCCTGCTGAACCAGCTGCTTGGCCGCGACCGCGCCATCGTCTCGCCCATCGCCGGCACCACGCGCGACACGATTGAGGAGACGGCGAACATCCGCGGCTTGCCCGTCATCTTCATTGACACCGCCGGCTTACGCGAAGCGCGCGACGAGATTGAGATTGAAGGCATTCGCCGCAGCCGTGAATCGCTCGCGGCGGCGGAATTCATTTTGCACGTCCTCGATGCCAGCGAACCGCTGACCAGCGCGGATGAAAATTATTTAACCGAGTTTGCCGACAAGAAACGGATTCTCGTCCGCAACAAAACCGATTTGCCGGTGAAACTGGAATTGCCGGTGGAACGCCGGTCTCCGGCACGGTCCGAAGGAAATGAATCATTGCAACGCGCCGTGCCGGAGACCGGCGCTTCGATGATTAATGTTTCCTGCGCTAGCGGGCAGGGGATTGAAGCCTTGAAAGACGCCATCAAATCCCTCGTGTGGTCGGGCGAAATCAAATCCGAGATGTTGCAAGTGATGATCAACTCGCGGCATCAGGAAGCCTTGGCTCGCGCCCGCGCCACCACGCAACTGGCGGCGGAAGCCTTGCGCGGCGAAATGACTTTGGAACTGATCGCGTTTGATCTGCGCATCGCCGCCAACGCCGTCGGCGAAATCGTGGGCAAGACCACCACGGAAGATTTGCTCGACTCCATCTTCAGCACGTTCTGCCTCGGGAAGTGAATTTCACTTTTTGACACGCGCCCCCGTCCGTTTATCCTTCGCTCATGCGCATCGTCCAAGTTCCGCTCGGCAACCGCAGCTACGCCATCAAAGTCGGGGGCGGTTTGCTGGCGCGGCTTGGTTCGGAGTGCGCGCAGCTCAAGCTCGGCCAGCGTTGCGCCGTCATCACGGATTCCAACGTCGGCAGGCATCATGAGGAAGCCACGATGAAATCATTGGCCGCCTCGGGTTTTGCGCCGACGCTCATCACGGTCTCCGCTGGGGAAAAATCCAAATCACTTCTTTTTGTTGAAAAATGTTTTGACGAACTCGCGCGGCATCGGTTCGAGAGAAAATCCTTCATCGTTGCGCTCGGTGGCGGCGTGGTGGGCGACCTCGCGGGCTTCGTGGCGGCGACGTATCTGCGCGGCATCCCGTTCGTGCAAGTCCCAACCAGTTTGCTCGCGCAGGTGGACAGTTCCGTCGGCGGCAAGACGGGCGTGAATCTCAAGGCCGGCAAAAATCTCGTCGGCGCATTTTACCAGCCGCGCCTCGTGCTGTGCGACTTGGACACGCTGAAAACCTTGCCTCGGCGCGAATACGTTTCCGGCCTCGCCGAGGTCATCAAATACGGCGTCATCTACGACGCAAATCTTTTCGCCCAACTCGAACGCGATCTGCCCAAGCTCCTCAAGCGCGATGCCGCCACGCTCGCCGCCGTCATTGCGCGCTGCTGTGAAATCAAGGCGGATGTCGTCGGTCAGGACGAAACGGAAAGCGGGCTACGCGCGATTCTGAATTTCGGCCACACCATCGGTCACGCGATTGAGAACAGTTTCGGTTACGGAAAATTTCTGCACGGCGAAGCGATTTCCATCGGTCAAGTCGCAGCGGCGAAACTGTCGCAGCAAATTCTCGGTTTGCCCGCAGGTGATGCGGCGCGGATCAAAAAATTATTCGTCCGCGCCGGCTTGCCGGTGAAGCTCAAATTGACCCCGTCCGCGCGCAAAAAACTTTTCTCCGCGATGCTGCTCGATAAAAAAGTCAGCGACGGCGAAGTGAAATTCGTGCTCGCCCAGAAAATCGGCAAAGTCGTCTGGGGACAGAAAGTTTCATCCCGCTTGATTGACGAAGTCTTGCCCTGATTTATCCCTTCGCCAGCAGCTTGCCCCAAAGATTTTCGTTCAGCAGCGCGCGGCGCATGAAGTCGGCATCGTCGGCGGGTGCGGCGTGACGCTCGGGCTTGAGCGGCAGGCGCACGGTGAAAATGTTTCCGCTGGGCAGGCTTTGCGCCTCCACTTTGCCACCGTGATGGTGCGCGATAAAAAAACACGCCATCAGGTTGATGCCGTATTCGGATGGCACGCCGCCGGTCACCGTGAACGGATCCAGCACCACCTGCAACGCCGCAGCGGGCAGGGCGGGGCCGTTGTCGGTCACCTTCACGACCATGTCGCTGCCGTCCACTGCCGCCGTGATGACGACTTTGCTGCCAGCGGGCAACATCGCGAGCTCGTCTTTCAACAACAGGTCAAACAGCCGGTCAAATTTTGGTAAATCCACACGCATCGTCGGCAGCGTTTCGGAAATTTCATTTTCCACCGTGAGTCGGCGCGCGGCGAAAGCGTCGCGCATTCCGTCAATGCGTTTTGCGAGCGCAGACGACAACTGGATTTCATCCGGGAACGGCTCGCTGTTCGGGTTGCTCTCGGAGGCGGAGCGCAAATCGCCGAGCAGGTTGTTGATTTTCTCGATCTGGCTCTGGACGTTCGCGTGATAGTCGCGCCAGAATTCCGGGTCGCGCAATTCAGCGGTGCTGGCCTTCTCCTCGTTCATTTTCATCGGCGCGAGTTCGAGAAAGGTCTTCACGGCGACCATGGAATTTTTAATCTGATGGCTCAAGCCGGCGGCAAGTAAGCCGAGGCTCACGATGCGGTCGGCGATCATCATGTTGCGCAGCACGGACATTTTTTCCGCGAGCAACTGGTCGCGTTCGCCCTGCACCATGAAAAATTCCAATCCTTGTTTCAGCGTCTGTTCCAACTGCTGCGGGTCCCACGGTTTGGAAATGTATTTGTAAATCGCGCCGCTGTTGACGGCGGCGATGGCCGCATCCAAATCCGTGAACGCCGTGACGAGCATCCGCAAAACGTGCGGGCGGAGCGCGCGGGCTTTTTCCAGCAGCCACACGCCTTTTTCACCGGGCATCCGCTGATCGGTCATGAGGATGCCGATTTCGTCAGCGTGTTCCTCCAAAATTTTCAACCCCGCCTGTGCGTTTGGCGCGGTGAAGATGCGGAAGGTTTCGCCGAAGGCCAGCGTGAAATATTTCAGCGACTGCACCTCGTCGTCCACATACAGCACGGCGAATTTTTTATAGTCGTAGCGGTTTTCCATCGTCTTCAATCTCCAAATCAGTGGCGGCCTCGGCGTCCGCCGGGAAATCCAGCGTGAACTCGCAGAACTTGCCCGGCTCGCTCTTCACAAAAATCTTGCCGCCGTAACCCTGCACGATGCGGTAGCAGATGCTCAAGCCCAATCCCATGCCCTTGCCGACTTCTTTGGTCGTGAAGAACGGATCAAAAACTTTGTCGGCAATCTTCGGGTCAATGCCCGGTCCGTTGTCGCGCACGATGATGAGGCTGCGGTCAGTGTCGCGGCGGCCCTCAATCCAAATCTGTGGCGACTCGCCGGCGGGAAATTGTTTTTCGCGCAACGCATCAATTGCGTTCTGCATCAGGTTCACCAGAACGTGAATGAGCTTCTGGTGGTTCGCCCAAAGCTGCTGCGTCGCGGGCAGGTTCTGATGAATGGTCACGGTGTCTTTCCATTCGCCGCCGAGGAAGCGCACCGCCGCGCTCACCGCTTCCGCCGCGTCCACCGGTTCGCCCGTGCCGGCGCCGGGATGCGTGAACTGCCGCAGATCGGAGACGATATTTCGCACGCGCTTCAGACCTTCTTCGATGTCGGTGAGAATGGCGTCCTGCATGGCGCGGTCGCCTTCGGGAAGTTTTTTGCCGTGATTCCGCAGCGCAAACAAACCGGTCATCGCAAAGTTCAGCGGGTTGTTAATCTCGTGGATGATGCCCGCGCTCATGCGGCCGAGCGACGACAGTTTCTCCGACTGCACGAGCTGCATTTCGGTTTCCTTGATCTGCTCGATGGCGTCGTTGAGCGCCTCGTTCTGCTTCGTCAACTTGCGCCGCGCGTGGTGCGACTCAATTAAATTTTTGATGCGCGCTGAAAGCTCAATTGAGGAAAACGGCTTGGAAAGAAAATCGTTCGCGCCTTTTTCCAGCGCATCGAATTTGATTTCCTCGTCCGCCCGCGCCGTCAGCAAAATAATCGGGATGCCCGCCGTCGGCGCGTATTCGCGGAGTTCTTTGCAGACTTGCAAACCATCTTTGTGCGGCATCATTAGGTCGAGCAGGATGAGGTCGGGCAAAACATTCTGCGCCTTTTCTGCCGCCACCGCGCCGTCCTCGGCCTCGATGAGTTCGTAGTCGTCGGAAAGTTGCGACACAAGAAAACGCCTCATGTCGGGCTCGTCGTCGGCGATGAGAATCAGCGGGCGTTGCGAGCGGCGCTTGAACACCGCCGTGTTGCCGGAGTGCAGTGTATTCGGATTGACGGCGCTGGTGGGAAACAGTTCCGCGCGGCGATACAAATTCGCGAGCCATTCGTCGGACGGATTTTCGGTTGTCGCTGGAACGGCCGTCACGGGCGCGCTGGCTGCCGCCGGTTTGAAGGGCAGCGTCACCATGAACGTCGCGCCTTTGCCGGGCTGGCTTTGCACCGTCACCGTGC
>JBEEMY010000132.1:0-6280 GCA_041192415.1 Verrucomicrobiota bacterium
GCTACGGCCATTACTATTTCGGGGACTACTACGCGCCGAGCTATTATCAAGGCGGGTTCTACGCTTCATTTTCATTCGGCTCCGGTCGCCACGGCTATGACCCGATTTTTTCCCATCAGCGCTGGGAGCATCGCCGCGATCGCGATTGGGAACATCACGTTGAATCGTCCTACGAGAATCGCCGCGATCATGAAAACGCGCGTCCGCCTCGCACCTGGGCCGCGCAGCGGAATGTGAATCCGGATTCAGCCGAGTCCAGACAGAATCACACGGCAATCGCCACACCGATGAATCAATTGGCGAAACGCAAAGATGTCCCCATGAAATTCCAGCCGGTGGCGCAGGCTGAAAGACAGCAATTATCCAAGCGCGGCCAGGAAGTGCAGCAATCGCGCGAACAGCGGCGAACACTGGAGGCCAAGGGTGACGGCGTGCCCGCGCAAAAACCGGGCGCGACCTTCGAGCCAGCCAAGGTGCGTGCGCCCCAATCCGCGATTGTCGCCAAGCCCGCCAGCAAGTTTGAAAAAAATCAGGCTCCGCCCAAAGCGCAGTCGTCGCCCAAACCCGATACCAAGCCGGAACGGAACGGAAACAAGCCCGAAGCCCCCAATCGCCAGTCCGGCACGGACCGGAAAAATTCCCAGCCGGAAACGCGCCCGCTTGAGCCGGAAAAGAAACCGGCTTCCAAGCAGATTGAAACGCCGGCTCGCGAACCACAAACGCAACCGGAGCCGGCAGCGCGCGCGAAGAATCCAAAAACAAAAGTTCAGGATGAAGCGACGCCAAGTGCGGGCGAGCGAACCCAGCCGGAAAAACGCGTCAAAGAATCCGCCGCGCCGGTGCCGAAGAATTCCGAACCGCCGGGCGAAAGTCGCAAGGCCATCGTTCCCGCACCGGAATCCAAACCGACGCCACGGCAGATTCAACAGCCGGCCCGTCAGCCAAGATCGGATGGAAATGAAAAAGGCGCGGGGAGACTTTTGCGCAACGACCGGCCACAGAATCAGCCGGCGCAGAGGAATTCACCGGCGGCACAGCCGAGCCGGGAAAATCCGGGAGCCAGCGACCGTTCCCAATCCGGCGCGCCGGTTAAAGACCGCGAGAAAAAGAACCGGGAGTAATTGAAGGGTGACGGATAACCCGCTCCTTAAAGTAAACCGACAACCAAAACAAACCGTTATGACCACACTTGAAATCAAAGGCGACTGGAACATCACCAAGGGCAAGCTGAAACAGAAATGGGCCAAGCTCACGGACAATGACCTCCAATACACCGAAGGCCAGCAGGAGGAATTGATTGGCCGCATCCAGAAGACCACGGGCGAAACTCGCGAGGCGGTTGAAAAAGCCTTGAAAGAATTCGGCTCCGCCTGCGGTTGCAATTGATTCCGCGCACGCATCAATTGCTCCCAGTAAATCCGGCCGCCCATTGACTTGGGTGGCCGGTGTCTTTTTCAGGAGGCGGATAGGAACTTCAGTTGGCTCCTCAAAAAATTGAGGGCAAGGATGCAATCCCTGCCCTCAAATGTAATTTACGAGACTGCTTTCAGTGGCTTAAGCCGTCACTTTTCTTTTGATGAAAGAGAGGCCAGCCAGCGAAGCGCCGAGCAACATGACGGTGGAGCCGCCATCGGGAACGCCGCCCGCTGCCGTGCTGGTGCTCTGCCATTGGAACGCATCACCCGACACACCAAAGCCCAATTGAAAAGTGCCAGCCGTGGTATCAGCTGCATTTCCATTCGAGATGGTTCCCGTTCCCAAAATGTGCAGACCCGTGGGGGTCGTCAGATTTTGCGAGGCCGAGGTAGCGGCAAAGGTATAGGTCGTGGTGCCGACCAACACTTGCCACAATTGGCCGAGACCCACCGTCGGGTTGACGTTAATCGGGGTGGTAAAATTCAGCAGCGTCGCGCCGATGAAATTGCCGCTGGTGAACCCGATGGTCGAGTTGATGATGCTCATGGAGGTAGCCGTGGTCAAATTCCCCTGCGTCCCGCCATTTTGCACATAGCCGCCCGTGAACCCGATGCTGCCGGTGATCGGCGTGGCACGCACGTCCGAACTAAAACTGGCCAGCGCGATGATCGCGGCGGCCATCATTATCAATTTATTTTTCATAGTTTTACTTTTGGTTTTCTGTTGGTTTTGATTTCCCTCATTCACAGTAATGCCAACGACGAGCTGTAGTAGCGCGCCGACGGCCAAGCAGAAACTGCAGAACTGTTTCATGAGGAGTTTTTGTTGCTTTCTTTACGCTGCGAATCTAGGGAATCAGTGATTCATGAGCTATGGGGTGTAACCCTACTTGCTCACCTCCAAACCATAGTAGGGTTACACCCCATAGCTGAAAATCGGGGCATCCAGCATTCTGTCTCCAGTGTTAAAAGCAAACAACGTAACCATAGAAACCAAACTAAATATGAAATCAATATTCCCCCTAACGCTCGCCACCATCGTGAGCTCATTATTCATCAGCAGCTCGCCGCTCCTCGCGGCGGATACGGATGATCGCATTGAATCCGCAGCCGCGAAATCGCACGTGTTCAAAACCTACCTCAAGGACGATTCCATCAAGACGGAATCCAAAAACGGCATCGTCACCCTCACCGGCACAGTCGCCGAGTCATCGCACAAATCCCTCGCGGAAAACACCGTCGAAAGTCTCCCCGGCGTCAAGAGCGTGAACAACCAGCTCGTCGTCAGCGGCGAACAGCCGGCGGAACATTCCGACACTTGGATCAACGCCAAGGTTAAATCCACCTTGCTGTTCCATCGCAACGTTAGCGCCGCCACCTCGGTCTATGTGAAAGACGGCGTCGTTACCTTGCAGGGCGAAGCGTCCAGCCAAGCCGAAAAAGAACTCACCACCGAATACGCCCAGGACATTGATAACGTCAAGGAAGTGAAGAATAACATGACGATTGCCGCGACTCCGGCCAACACGGCCGCGACCATGGGCGACAAAATTGACGACGCATCCATCACCGCGCAGGTCAAGTCAGCGTTGCTCTCGCACCGCTCCACCAGTGCACTCCACACCAAGGTTTCCACCACGGACGGCGTCGTGACCTTGAGCGGCATCGCCAAGAACGACGCGGAAAAAAGCCTCGTCACCAAAATCGCCACCGACATCAATGGCGTGATCAGCGTCATCAACAACATGACCGTCACCGCGCCGATGGCGGCCAAGTAAGCCAACCCTCACGGCTGGCGGATGCGCCGACGCATCCGCCAGCCACCTAAAAAATATGTTATACACGATTGCCATGGTGCTGCTCGTCTTGTGGCTGCTCGGTCTGGTGACTGGGGCCACGCTGGGCGGATTCATCCACATTCTCCTCGTCATCGCCGTCGTCATGGTTCTGCTCCGCATCATCTCCGGGCGGAAACTAATTTGAGCAACTGTCCGTAAAATAATTTCACTTCCATTATGAATACCAAAACCATCATCGCCATCACCCTCGTCACCCTCGGCATTGTCGTGCTCGCCTATTCCGGCTTGAGTTTCACAACCCCGGGAAAAGACATCAACTTTCTGGGGATGCACATCGCCACCACGGATAATCATTTCATCCCGCCCGTCGCCGGTGCGCTCGCCCTCGTCGGCGGCATCATGTTGTTGCTGGTGAAACCCAAAAGTGTCTGACCTCTGCCACATGATTGCCAAGCCCGATGCCAAAATCAAACCCGCCGCCGCGAAGGCTGGCGGCGCGGAAAATTTCCGGCGCCTGAACTGGAACGAACAGGTGCGGCGCGGCGACTTCGTGGAGGACGGCAAGCAAGGCTTTGAACTGTGGGCAGGCATGGTGGGATTTCAGGCCGATACGTTTGTGAAGACCATTTACCGGCGGAAAAAAACTTCATGATGAAATTTCTCCAGTTCATCTGGCTGACGCTTGGCCAATTCGGACAACACCTTCGCCAACTGCCCCGCGCCATCGCCCAGCAACGCAAACAACGCCTCGCGCGGAATGTGGACGAAGCCGAACGCCTTGACCGCATTCGCAATCCCGCCAAGTATCGCGGCAAATAATTTTTCAATCAAACCCAGCGGGCGGGCGGCAATCCGGTCGTCAAAGTAAGCATGGTCTTTCGTGGGCGCTCGCCGTAAATTTCGCGGCATGATGCCGACCGACAAACTGCGCCGCCAACTCTGGCTGCTGGTGCTCGCGGCGTTTGCGCTCTACGCCCTGCTGCCAACCGTCGCCGCCGGACTCTCCTCGGCGGAACCTGCTTTTACTTCCAGATTGTTCGGCTGGCTGAACCCGTTCGCGTCGGCGACGGGACGGCAAACTCATTCACACCTGCACGCCTCGGCGTGGTTCGCCATCGTCTGCGCCGCACTGTTTGGAATTTATTTTTACGCGCTAAAACTGACGCGCGGCGGCGACGACGCACGCGCGCAGAAAATTATTTTCCTCGGCGGCGCAGCGTTCCTGCTCGTGCAAATATTTTCGTCCGTAATGCTGTCGTCGGATGTCTTCGCCTACGCGCTGTATGGTCGCGTCGCGTCCGTCTATCACGCGAATCCCTACGACCTCGCGCCGCCCGTGGCGGGGAACGATCCGTTCCTGCGGCTGTTCGGCCAGGAATATTTACCCTCGTGGTATGGCCCGGTATGGACGCTCCTCTCCGCAGTCATCACCAAACTCGGCGGCGCAAACGTCGCCCTGACCGTGCTGCTGTTCCGGCTGACGAGCAGCCTCACCGCGCTCGCGTGCGCGTGGCTGATTCTTGTCAGCCTACGCCGCCACGCACCGGAACGCGCCACGCAAGGGCTGGTTTTCTTTTTGTGGAATCCGTTGCTCATCCTCGAGACCAGCATCAGCGGCCACAACGATTCCGTGATGCTCGTCTTCGTGCTACTCGCCGTGTGGCTGCACCTGCGCGGCTGGAAAACTGCCGCCGTCGTGGCGCTCACGCTGTCCGCGCTGGTGAAATTTCTGACCGGAATGTTGATCCCGCTCTACGTCCTGCTCGTGCTGCGCGAACTGGGGCCGGCGGAACTGAAATCCGTTTCGGTGATTCAATTTCTGCGCGGACTTTTCACGGTGAATCTAAAGCCAAAACTTTTCTTCCTTGCCCGCACCGCCGTGGCCGTCGGGCTGGTTTGTTTCACGGCGAACGCGCTGACGAAATCCAATTCCACCGCCAGCGCGCCGGTTTCGCAACAGGCCATCGCCCCGGATTTTTACGCGAATAATTTTCACGAACTCATCTTCAAAGGACTCCGCCGCGCGCTAGGTGAAGATGCCGACTCGGTAAGCAACCCGATTTATTTCCAAGGCTGGTGGCTGGCTGCGACCAACCAGACATCGTTGCTCGCCCGACCGGATGCGAAATCAGACCGCCGCGCCACCCTCGCCGCCGCCGCGCAAATTATCGTCATCGCTCCGCAAACCGATGACGACTGGGCGCGGGCCTACGATCCTGTTTCAAAGCAGCGCGGTTTTGTCTGGTCTCCGTATTTTGCTGATGCCGAACGCCCGGCAAACGCCGACAACCTCGCCAAACTGTTTGACACCATGACCGCCGAGCGCCCGCCCGTCGTGCTGGCGAATAATCTTCTGCGCGCCGCGCTCTGGCTAGCGTTCGCCGCGTTCGGCCTGCTCTGCGCGTGGCGGACAAATTCGTTTGAAGAATTTCTTGTGTGGTCGGCGGCGGCGCTGCTGGCATCGTATTTTTTAATTATCACCGAAATCTGGCCGTGGTATGCGAACTGGGCCGTGGCCGTCGGCGCGCTCGCCTCGAACCGCGCGCCCGCCCGGCTCGCGGCGATTCTCTCCGCGTGCGTGCTGACGCTTTACGTCACGTTGGGTTTCCAAGGCAGCGACCAGAACTGGATTTATGAACTGCGTTCGCTCCCGGCTTTTATGCTGCCGCTTTTGATTTGGTTCGTGTTAAATTCCGGGCGCGCAAAGAGCCATGCAACACGCTGAACATTTTCGCGGCCAAAAAGTTCGAGCAATAGGTTAACGAGTTTATTGATGAGAATTAAAATTTCATACCCGGTGGTACCTAGTTTAGCAAGCCATCGCGAACCACGCATGGTTACATCAAAAATATCTCCATGAAAAAACCAATGCTTTTTCCCGTCAAGGTTCAACACCAATTTATCTTCCAATTCTAAGTTGCCCAAATTCAGTCCCGAATATCTACGAAGCATTTCATCATGATTACCCGTAATATAAATTACACGTGTGCCTTTCCCCAGCAGGCTCATGATCTCCTTTATCACCTGCATATGCGCCACAGGAAAATATCTTTTACTAAATTGCCA
>JBEEMY010000133.1:0-6273 GCA_041192415.1 Verrucomicrobiota bacterium
ATTATTACCAGAATTTTTTTTTCCAAAAAATATATTTTTAACTATGGCTATGATTATGTTGACTTTGCATTAATAGAAAAAAAATTTTTTCAAGCAGCATTAATAAAAATAGTTAGCCCATTTGCAATATTTTTTTCTAAAATCTTTTACAGCACCAATTTTCTTTTTTACTTCCTTCGCTGTTTGTTGTTCTTCTATCTGCTGCAACCTGTAGAGCTCCAACTGTCTTGTAATGTCTGCAATGGATTTTGTGATTTGTAACGTGCCCACTTCTAAACGCTCTGCTGCTTTCCTTATTAATTTTTATGAACGTCGAACTCGTCAACACCGGTAGCGAACTCATGCTGGGCCGCGTGCTGAACACGCATCAGCAATTTCTCTGTCGCCGCCTTGCCGACCTTGGTCATGTCGTGACGCGGCAGGTGGCCATCGCGGACACGGGCAGCGAAATCCAGACCGCCGTGCGCGAGGCGTTGAGTCGCGCCGACCTCGTCATCACGACGGGTGGCCTTGGCCCGACTTCGGACGACCTCACGCGCGAACTGATCGCGGAGATGCTCGGCAAAAAACTCATCAAGAACCACGACGTGCTGGCGCACATCGAAAAATTCTTCGCCAAGCGGAATCGCCCGCGTCCGGCGAAAACCGACGTGGAAACATTTGTTCCTGAAGACGCGCTGGTGTTTCTGAATCCCACCGGCACTGCACCGGGGCTGGCGATGCGCGTCGCTCCGAATCCGTTTCGCGCCGATAAAAAACCGTCGTGGCTGGTGATGTTGCCGGGGCCGCCGCGCGAATTGCGCCCGATGTTCGACGCGTCCATCGCCCCGCTCATCAAGCGAGAATTTGCGGATGAAATTTTTGTCTGTCGCACATTACGGACGACAGGCATCGGTGAATCACGCGTGCAGGAAATGGTGGCGGATGAATTGCAGCCGCTCGTCCAGCGCGGTTTGGAGATCGGCTATTGTGCGCGACCCGGCGCGGTGGATGTGCGCTTGACGGCGAGCGGTGCGGACGCGGTCAACTTGGTAAAAGCCGGTGAAGTCATCACCCAAAAAGTTTTTGCGGCCAGCCTGTTTGGATTTGATGACGATGAGATTGAGCAAGTCGTGGTGCGTTTGTTGGTGGAAAAGAAAAAGACGGTGGCCTTGGCGGAGTCCTGCACGGGCGGAAACATTGCGCACCGGCTGACGAATGTGCCGGGCGCATCGGCCATTTTTCTCGGCGGCGTGGTGAGTTATGCAAACAGCGCAAAGGAAACATTTCTGGGTGTAACGGCGGATTCGCTCGCGGCGCACGGGGCGGTGAGCGAAGCCGTTGCCCGCGAAATGGCGGTGGGTGCGCGGGCTAAATTTGGCGCGGATTTTGCGCTGGCCGTCACCGGCATCGCTGGCCCTGGCGGCGGAACAACGGAGAAACCAGTGGGGACGGTTTTCATCGCGCTGGCCTCGGCGACGGGCGTGGAGGTGAAACATTTTTTGAATGCGTGGGATCGCGAGACGTTCAAGCAAGTCACGGCGCAACAGGCGTTGGACTGGCTGCGGGTGCGCCTGATTTCTATTTGAGAAAAAAGCGGTTTGCGTTAGTGTTCCCCACCATGTCCGCTCCAGAAAATCCGCTGCAACAGGTCAACGCCGCCCTCTCGGAAATTATCGCGGCCACACCGCCGCCGAAGCGGCGCGGAACGATTCTGGTGGTGGACGATGAAGAGGGGCCGCGTATGTCGCTGCGGGTGATTTTCAAGGACAGCTATGATTTGCTGATGGCGGAGGACGGCCCGACGGCAATCGAACTCGCGCAGAAGCACGACATTGACGTGGCGATTCTCGACATCCGCATGGCGGGAATGTCCGGCATCGAAGTTTTGGAACGGCTACGGTTCGTGCGGCCGGACATCGAGGCCATCATGATCACGGCGTTTGAAACGACGGACACCATGCGGCAGGCGCTCCGGCTCCGCGCGTGCGACTACATCAACAAACCGTTCGACATTGCCACCATCCGCGCGGCGGTGACCGGCGCGATGCAACGGCAGATGTTGGAAAGCGAAATCCATACGAGCGCGGAAAAAGTTCACGAGCTGCTCGGCGAATTACAGAATCAGAAGGTCGAGGAGCAAATCGCCAAGACGCGCGGCGACATTTACGCGAGCATCATTCACGACATCAACGGCCCGCTCACGGTTGTTTCCGGCTTCATTCAACTGCTGAATAAAAAATTGCACCACGCCTCGCGGCTGGAGCTGGAAGATTTGGCTTTCATCAAGGAGCGGATGCAGATCATCGAACGGCAGGTGAGCAACTGCATTGAGATTTCTCGTCGCTACCTCGGCTTTCTCCGACAGCAGGGCGGTGAGGCCGCGCCGACGGGCGTGCATCAGTTGATGGGCGATCTTGAACAACTCGTGCGCGTGCATCCGAGCATCCATGAAAATGAATACTTGGTGACGCCGCCCGCCGAAGACATCGCGGTAAAAATCAACGGCACGGATGTCATCCAGATTTTGCTAAACCTTTCCGTGAACGCGTTTCAATGTTCGTCGCAGCCGCATCGCGTGGAAGTGGGCGCGGAAATTTTGCGCGTGCCGCTGAACCTCGCGGAATTCAAGGACGGCACGAGCGACCGTTTTCTCGGAGTCGAGAGCATGGACAACACCGCGCCGCTGGTGAAGTTCACCGTGACTGACACCGGCCCGGGAATTCCGACGGAAGTGTTGCCGAAAATTTTCCAGCCTTACTTCACCACGAAAGGCCCGCGTCAGGGAACGGGTTTGGGTTTGAACATCGTCCAGCGCCTCATCAAGGAAGGCAACGGCGCGTTGCATTGCCACACGGAAATTGGTGTCGGGACGACCTTCGCGGTGTATCTGCGGGCGGCAGAACTCTCAAAGCTGTGAAACTTCAGCGCCCCAGCCCGGGGCCGCCGGAATAAATCCACACGCAGCCGAGATACCCGCCGATGATGGTGAGGTCGGCCACCACGGCGACTGGCGTCCACGCCATTTTCTCAATCCGTCCCCAGCCATCGTCATACACCGGCAACGCGAATGAGCGCGGCGGTTGTCCAACGGCAAAAATGGTGAAGCCGTCGTCGTTCGTCGCCGTGCAAAAAAATTCCGGCGGATTCGTCGGCGCAGAAAAAAACACCGGCACGGGAGCGAGGCCGCGCGCGGAATTGGGATTCACAAAATGCGGATGGCTGCCTTGCGCGGGCGATGACAAATCAGGATTCAGAAAAAAAGCGCGGGGGCGGAGGTCGTCGTTGCGCCCCGCCAGCTCGTCATACACGACGAGAAAATTATTTTGTGGCGCGTCGCGAAACAGCCGCAGACGGGGCTGCGGCGCGGGTTCGTTCCACGCATCCAGCCGCGATTCGGTCCAGAGCTTGTGCGTCACGCAGCCGCTGGCCAGCAACGGCAGCAGCGGGATGAATTTTAACCAGCAGCGCATGAGACCATCCTGCGTCCGCCACCGCCACCGGCAAGCAAATTTTGCCAAACTTTTGCTCCGACAGTGTCCATTTTTTGCGGAGGCTGGGAGCGGGTTGCGATGCCGGTCATTTTCCTGCGCTTCAGGCCCGTTGATTTTCAATGGCGTAAGCCGGTTCTATCCGGCGTAATTTTTATTTGGCCGCCGGCAACTTTGGCCGATAACTAGCTTGAGAAAGGTTGTCCGTCAGCATGATTAAGCTCGTCGTCATCTCGAAAAATGTCACCGCTGCCCCGCTCGAACTCGGCGAGGGCTGGGCGACTGTCGGGCGCGCGGATGGCAATACGCTCCAGATCATCGAGCCATCCATCTCCGGACGGCATTGCGAAGTGCAGCGGCGTGGCGAGGAACTGCTCGTGCGCGACCTGCTCTCAACCAACGGCACGTTCGTGGGCGGGCAAAAAATTTCCGAGGCGGTGCTGCAAGCCGGGCAGACGCTGCGGCTGGGCGATGTGGAATTGCGGACGGAAAATTCTGCACCGTCGGGCGGCACCTCATTCATCAGCAAAATGCTCATGACGAGTTCGGCCACGGCCACGCGCCCGCCCGCGCCGACAAAAACTGTTCCCGCAGAAAAATCCGGCGCGCAAATGAATTCCGCCGTCGCCAAAAAATTTCGCGTTCTCTTCGTGGACGACAGCCTCGCATTTCTCGAAGCCTTCGGTGGCGTGTGCGCGGAACATTCGCAGCAGACGTGGGAAGTTCTCACCGCCACCTCCGCTGACCGCGCGCTGGAGATTTTGAAAACCAAGCCGGTGGATCTCGCCGTGCTCGACATCGGGATGCCGATGCTCGACGGCTTGCAATTGCTCGGCCTCATCACGCGGCGGCATCCCGGCCTCAAGCTCGCGGTGATGACCGGCAAGGCCACGCCCGCCAACCGCGCCGATGCACTGGCGAACGGCGCGGATTTATTTCTCGAAAAACCGCTCACGTCCGACGGCATGAAATCCGTTTTCAATATGCTTAACGAACTCGTCTCGTGGTCGGCGCTGGAAGGTTTCACCGGCGCGGTGCGGAACGTGGGCTTGCAGGAAGTCGTGCAGATGGAGTGCAACGGAAGACATTCCTCCATCCTCGAAATCCGCGACCGCGAATGGCGCGGGCAGATTTTTATCGAAGCCGGCGTCATCACGCACGCCGCCGTCGGCCAACTGACGGGCGAGCAGGCGTTTTACAAACTGATGTCGCTGCGCGGCGGACAATTTCAAGTGCTGCCATTCACCGCGCCGCCGCAACGCACGATTGAAGGCCGCTGGGAATTTCTCCTGATGGATGCCGCCCGCGCCACGGACGAGGAAACCGTCTTGGTCAAAAAAATCTCCGCGCCGGTGGTGGCGGCATCAGTATTCACGCACGGCGAGGACATTGTCGAAGTTGCGCATTAAAGCGGAGCGCGGACAAGGCTATCCACGCTCCTTTTTGCGAATTGAACCGCAGGCGGCGCGCTGGAATACTTCCGCCATGCTCAAGCAAGTTAAGGCCAAAAAAATCACCGTGCGCGGCGGGCATTTCGCCATCGTCGCCTCCAAATACAACGCCCGCTACGTTGACGCCATGCTGCGCGCGGCGAAGGCGGAAATTTTGCGCGCGGGCGGCACGGTGCAAATTGTCCGCGTGCCGGGCGCGTATGAGATTCCCGTGGTGGCTGCGCGGCTGGCGCGTTCCTCACGCTTCACGAATCCAGTTTCAGCTATCATCTGCCTCGGCGTGATTTTGCGCGGCGCGACCACACACGCCCAGCACATCGGCGAAGCGGTGAGCAATGCGCTCGCGCAAATCCAGGTCGCCCACGAAGTCCCCATCATTCACGAAGTGCTGCTGCTGGAAAATGAATTGCAAGCGAAGCAACGTTGCCTCGATAAAAAACATAACCGCGGCCTCGAAGCCGCGCAGACCGCACTCGAAATGGCGCGCGTCATGGCCACCTTGCCGCCGGCGGATGATGACATTCCCTTCTGACGCGGTGGATTCAGTCGCGTAAATAACCTGCCTTGCGATAGGTCACGGAAATGATTTCAAGCGGAAAAATTTTACGGATGAATTTGCGGGGTTGGTGAAGGTCAACGCGCCGCTCGTGTTCGTGAAGTTGGCGAACGGACTCCACGCGTTCAGCACGGCGGCGGTTTGCAACGTGTAAATTCCCGCCGCGCCGCTGATGGCGAGCTTCAACTGATTGCCAGGCAACATCGCGATGGAATCAAATTTCAGCGGGCCGGAATTGAAGAAGTTCAAAATGTTTACCATGTAGGAATTCCGCACCGTCGCGCTGGTGATGGTCTCGAACGGGAAGCCGAGGTAGACCACTTTGCCGCCGCCCGCCGTGCCGTTGTAAAAAATTCCCGCCGCGCCGCTGACGACATTGCTGTAATTGATGGCCGTCCATGCGCCGTAATTCGTCGGCGCGATTACATCAGGAAAGCCAACGAGATAAATCCCCTGCGAGCCGTCGTCGAAACTGCCGTTCGTGTTGCCGGCGAACAGCGAGGCGGCGTTGGCGCTGAAATTCCACGAGCTGGAACTGTCCGCGACAAACGTGGCATGAAGTTGGTTGTGCAGAAAATTCCGGTCGGCCGTCGTCGGGCCGCTAACGCGGTCGAGGTCGTAGGCGATTTCCGCGCCGGAGACGAACAGGCTGCCGCCGTTCGTGAGGAACGCCGCGACTTTTGTTTCTTCAACCGCGTTGAAACTTTCGTCCGCCGTGGATTCGTTGCCGCACGCCCAGATCACAATGGGATAATTCGTCAGCGCCACGAGGTCGTTCGTGACGGCGGTGTGGTGG
>JBEEMY010000134.1:0-6218 GCA_041192415.1 Verrucomicrobiota bacterium
ATCCGAAGACTGGCGAACAGATCCAGATCAAGGCCAAGCGCGTCGTGAAATTCCGCGTGGCGAAAGCCGCGAAGGACGCGATCCTCGGCACCAAGTAATTTTAGTTTCACAAAAGGCGCTTCGAGTAATCGAAGCGCCTTTTTTATTTCCTTGAATTCGCTGCGTGCGCTTGCGAATTAACCAGCGCGGAATTTTCCAAAACTCATGGTTCGATTTTTAATACATCGCCCGAAGTGGATTGTTGTCATCGTTGGCGTCCTCGTGTTTTGGCTGACGCAGAACGCGTGGCTCACCAAGTCGCATCTCTGGCAGAAGGCGGAAGGCACATTGATTGACCGGCGCTACCTGCTCCGCCACGAAACGTTGCCTGACTCCAACATCAAGCTCATCGGCCTCGGCACGACTTCGTTCCAACTCGACTCACTGGCGCCGGAAGAAATCGCCGCCTCGCCCACGCTCCAAAAAATGCAGCAGCCGTGGCCATGGGATCGGTCCATCTACGCCGCCATTTTACAAAAGCTGATGGATGCCGGCGCGAAGGTGGTGATGTTTGACTTTGTTTTCGCGAGCGAGACGGAGGGTGATGATGTGCTCGCCAAGTTGCTGGAGAAATACAAGGACCGTGTCGTCATCGGGGAAATGCTGGCGGACGAGGCGGGGGCGACTGGCAAAACCAAAAAGCTCACCACGCCGAACGAACGTCTGCTATTACCCGGCACGGAATCCGTGGTCGGCCTCGTCAACATTTGGACGGACAGCGATGATGTCGTCCGGCAGGCGCGCTACCAAACTTCGATTGAACGCGAGTCGCTGGAGACGTCTGGCCTGTCTCCGAGCGTCCGTAAATTTTTAGCGCAATCTATTCGCGACGGAAAAACGCCTGATGATTTGATTCACATCTCGACGCGCGTGGCGGAAAAATTCAAAGGCAAAATTTTCACGCCGCCGCCGGACACAAAATCATTCATCAATTTTCAAGGCGCGGCGGGAACTTACCGCGCGTGGCCGGTGGAAAATATGTTCGTGGAAGCGCTGTGGCAAAAGCCGCCGTTCAAAGGTGGGCTGGCCGTGTCGAACAAAGTAGTTATCGTCGGCCCGATGGCGGAAATTTTTCACGACGTTCACGCGACGCCGTTCGGCGAAACGCCGGGGCCGGAGATTCAGGCGCAGATGCTGGCGGCGGTGCTGAAGGGGGAATGGCTCACGGAAACCACCGCGCAGACAAACTTCTGGCTGGCGCTGCTGGCCGTGCTGGTCGCGCTGCTTATCTGCTTTGGGATTCCACAGGCGTTGCTGAAAGGGTTGCTGCTCATCGGTGCGACCGTGGCGTTCGTGGTCGCGTGCCAGCTTGCATTTACGCACGGCAAATTGGTCGTCTCGATGATGCCGACGCTGTGCTGCCTCGTGGCGACCGGCGCGTTCGGAATTATTTTTGAATACGCGATGGAGCAGTTGGAGCGGCGACGTTATCGCAACGTTCTCGACCGCTACGTTTCCAAAAATGTCGCCAAGACAATTCTCAATGACCGCCGCTCATTTCAGGAAGCGTTGAAAGGCCGCAAGCAGCCGGTGACGGTTTTGTTTTCCGACATCCGCGGATTCACCTCCATGACCGAGAGTGCCGATGCCGATAAGTTGGTCGCGCAACTAAACGAGTATTTCTCGGACATGGTCGGCAGCGTCTTGCAACACCAAGGCACGCTGCAAAAATTTATTGGCGACGCCATCATGGCCGTCTGGGGCGACACCCACAGCAAAGGTAACGAGGCCGACGCGCGCGGCGCGGTGACAGCGGCGTTGCAGATGCGTAGCGCGTTGGCAAAATTAAATGCTGCTTGGAAAGGAAATACCGACCGCACAAAGTTGTCCATCGGCGTCGGCGTGAACCATGGCGAAGTCATCGTCGGCAACATCGGGCATCCGCAGCGCATGGAATTCACCGTGTTGGGCGATGGCGTGAACCTCGCGGCACGATTAGAGAGCGCCACGAAACAATTTCACACGGACATCCTCATCGGCGAGCAGGTAGAAAAACTGACGCGCGCACATTTTGTTTATCGCACCGTGGATTTGCTAACGGTCAAGGGCAAGACGAAGCCGGTGGAAGTTTTCGGACTCTTGAGCGACCGCACCGTGCCGCCGCCGGCGTGGCTGACGGTTTATCACGACGCGGTAAAACTTTACCGCGCCCGTAAATTTTCCGAGGCGACGGAACAATTTGAAACTGCCCGCCAGCAAATCGGCGGGGAAGATTTTCTGTGCGAGATGTATCTGTCGCGCTGCGCGGCGTATGAAATCAGCCCGCCGCCGGAAAACTGGGACGGCTCCTTCACGCTTTCGGACAAGTGAAATTGAACTGCTAATCTTCGCTAATGCCGAAACGCCGCTTTGATTTTTATCAGCGCCAATCAGCGCCGATTGGCGGTTAAATGATTCAGCTCACCCATTTGCGGGAATTAGCGGAGCATGGTAAAATCAGTTTAAGTTTGACCCGCCTGCCACATTAAATTAGAAAATCAGTCGTCGGTGAGGTGAACTTGTTACCCAAAACCTTGTTATGAAAAATCTATCCACGCTCGCACTCTGCCTTGGCTGTGTTCTGGCCGCCAACTCCAGCCGCGCCGCCGATTTGAAACAATCCAAAGTCACGCAGGTCGTGAACGATGTTCAAATCATTTCCGCCGCCAGCCAGTCTAAAAAATCGGCGACGGTTGACGACGCTTTCAATATGCCGGACATCCTCCGCACCGGCCCGTCGTCGCGCGCGGAACTCGTCGCGCCGGATGAAACCGTGACTCGTGTGGGCGCGAACACGATTTTTTCCTTCGACCCGGCCAACCGCACGATTGATCTGAAGCAAGGCAGCCTGCTGTTTCATTCGCCGCACGGCAAAGGTGGCGGCACGATTCACACCGGTTCCGCCACGGCTTCGGTGCTTGGTTCCACGCTCATCGTGACGACGACGGCCAGCGGCGGTTTCAAAGTTCTCGCGCTGGAGGACGAGGCATCCATCACGTTCACCAACGGCCTCAAGCAAAAATTGCAACCCGGCCAGATGACCTTTGTATTGCCAGGCGGCAGCCAGCTTGCGCCGGTGATTATTTTCCGGCTCGATGATTTGGCGAAGAACAGCCAGCTCGTCAAAGGTTTTACCGACAAGCTGCCGTCGTTGCCACTCATCCAAAAGCAGATTGAGAAGCAGGAGAAAGTTATCCAGTCCGGCGGTTTGAACGACACCGGTCTGGTGGTCGGCGACGATGCCGATGAAAAAAAGGTGAAGGTGATTGATCTCAACACGCTGCAATCCGAACTGGATCAAACCTTCAAAGACCCGACCGGTTTCAAGGCCGCCATCCACAGTGATGCCACCATCAACCAGCCGTCCATCATCAGCCCGTTGGTTCCCACACCGCCGAATCATATTTTTCTGAACGCGCCGTTTGCTTTATCGGGCGACGCTATTTTTAGTGGTCATACCTTCCGGGGTTTTGTCGCTCGCAACATTTTCTTCAACACCCAGCAAATCACCGAGCCGCTGTTCACGGTGGATTTGTCGGCCTATGCGGGCTTGCCGGAGTTCGACTTCGTGGCGGCGGACTATTTGAACTTTGGCGGTTCGGTCACCTTCACCGGGCTGGAAGACAGCGAGGGAATTTATTTTGCGCTCATCGGCGGCAAAGGCATCCGCGTGGCTCCCGGCTCGTCCATCTGCGCCGACCTCGCAAACTTCGCGTGGCTCACCCCGGGCTCGCTCACGTTTGTCGGCGGCAACGTCAACAACAACTTCGGCAATGTGATCATGAATCTGGGCGGAAATTTCTCCATGAGCCAGAACGCCTACTTCCACATCAACGACACCTTTACACTCAATGCCGCCGGTTCGATCACGGTGAATGCCTCCACGGTTGGAGCAAATACGGCATTGTTCACGTCTAAAAATTCCACGCTGGATTTGTTGTCCGCAGTCGTGCAGTTGAACACCGGCGGTGAATTCACTGCCGACCAAGACCTGACGCTGAGCAGTTCGCTCATCACTGCGGACACGGACAGCGGCTCGCTCACGTTCACTTCCAAACACGGTTCCATCAACAGCAGCGGCTCGTCATTTGAGACGTATTACCTCACGCTGGATTCCGGCAAAGACATTTTGCTGGATGGCAACGGCTGCACCATCAAGGCCAGCGTGGCAAATTTTACGGCTGCGCAGTTGATTGACGTGAAGAACGCCAACCTGACCCAGATGGGCACGGTCAATATGTCCGCGAACACCATCAACTTGAGCGATGTCTCTTTTGCGGGCGGCAGCGCCGTCACGTTGAAGAGTTTGCTCGGCTTGCTGAATGTCGGCTCCTCGGTGCCCGGCAAGGTGAACTTCATCCAGAACGTCACCTACGGCGGCAACCCCGCGCAGAACTACGTCAACAACGGCGGCGGCATCACCGTCACCACGCGTAATTAAAATTGAAAATTAATTTGGGAATCCACCGCCAATGAAATTCATCCGGGCTTTCGCGCTAGTCATTTCTATCACCGCTGCCACCGCTGCCTTCGCGCAGCCAGCGGGCGTGCAGCAGTTGCAAAATGTCCAGACGCAGATGCAGATGCCGCAGCCGGAACTGCGCACCGGAACCAATGCGCCGGAATTATACGTCGGTGAAAACGAGGACATCGGCCCGCAGCACATCTTGAAAGTGAACGGCGCGAAAATGGCCAGAGCCAACCGCCAGTGGTTCGACCTCACGCTCGACAGCCAGGCGTTCTATTCCGACAACGCCAACTTCGCCGACGGCACGAATAAAATCGGCAGCTTCGTTTTTGTGAACACCGCACAGGCGGCGTTCGCACCGACACCATTTGATTTGGGCGCAGGCAAATTCGCGCCCGCCGCCGGGTTCATCAGCCAGTGGTATAACTACAGCAGCGGCCAGATGAAGCCGCTGGACTTCGACGCGCAGACCGCGTTCGTGAACCTCCGTTATTTTATCGGCAACTGGCAGTTCGCCGCCGGGGTCAATTACACGCGCCTGTTGTCGCAGCCCGACTACGAGGAAACCTATCGCGAATGGTTGCCGAGCGTCAGCGCGCAGCGGATCTTTCCCGTCAGCGACAAGGTCGCGTTGGTCGTAGGCGACGTCATTGACTACCACTTCTCGCACGTCCAGTCCGTCTTCGGCAGTCTCGACGATGTGAACGATCATCTGGATGAAATGATTTTCCTCACGCTCAACTGGCAGGTCACGCCGCACTTCGCCGTGCAACCTTTCTATCGTTTTCAATACGCCCTCTACAACAGCGACGCATTGGACACCGGCGCAAACCGCAATGACATCCTCAACACCGCCGGCCTCACACTGATTTACAGCATCAACCAATACGCCTCGCTCCGCGCGTTTTTCAGCTACAACACCAAATGGTCGGATGACCGGTCCACCTCGCACTACGACGAATTCAACGGTGGCCTCGGCGCGACGCTGGACATCCGGTTCTGAATTTCATTTTTGAATTTGGAACAAAGCCGCGCAATGTTCCTATAATTTGAAATGAGAACGTGGACGCAAATTTTCTTCGGGATCGCGTTGCTGGTTTTTATTTCCAACAGCAACCCGGTTCTCGCCCAAGGCAGCATCGTGTGGAACGGCCCGGTCATCACCTTCACCAACCTGCCCGGCTCCGACTGGACGCAGGCGGCGAATCAAGACCACCTCACCGCGAACGTCTGGCTCACGCGAAAAATCACGAAGGGACTTTTCAATGCCGCCAGTGAAGGCGGCTACGCCCACTCCGTCAGCCCCGCCGATACCGAATGGGCGTTGGGCTTGCTGGTCAACTCCGCCTCCCTCACTTACACCGATTGGGAAACCGCCTATGGCGGGCAGTTCGTATTGGCCGGCAACATCGTCGGACAAAACGCCGTCCTGCACCTCATCACGGACGACATTTATCTCGGCATCAAGTTCACTGCCTGGGGCGGCTCTAGCGGCGGCTTCACCTACGAACGCACGACGGCAACCGCCGTGCCGGAACCAGCGCCGGCAATTCTTGGCATCGTTGGGGCCGCGATGTTGCTCGGAGTCTCTGCCCGAAGAACCTTGCGCGGCAAAAAATAATTTCCCGACACGGATTTTTTATCCGTGTCCATCCGTGTCCATCCGTGGTTAAATTCTCTGCGTGAGCAAACCGGCCAAATCACAGTGGGACTTCGGCGAATTATTTTCGCC
>JBEEMY010000135.1:0-11671 GCA_041192415.1 Verrucomicrobiota bacterium
AATTATTTCCGCCCAAGGCACGTTCACCGGCACGCTGACGTTGGCGGTGGCGGAAACCAACGTGGTGGTGATCGCGGCGGGCGCGTTTGTCCGGCGCGAATATGTTTCCGCCGTGCCGAATCAAATCACGGGACAGGCCGTGATGGAATTCCCCAGCCTGAACGCCAACCGCGTGGTGCTGGATGTGGCCAACGCAGGCCTGCCGGTGCGAAAACCGGACTCGGCCTTTGAACGATTTATCACCGAAGTGGAGCCGACCGCACCGGACAAGGGCGACGGCCCGGCGCGTTTTTTCAAGGAGCACATTTCGGCTTACGAGCCGATGTATTTCATCGCGGGATCGCAATCGCCCAACGCTAAATTCCAGATCAGCTTTGCCTATCAGATTTTGAACTCGGACGGGCGGCTCGCCCGAAAAGTTCCCGCGCTCAAAAGGCTGAACCTCGCCTACACCCAGACATCGCTGTGGGATTTAGGCGCCGACTCCGCGCCGTTTTATGACACGAGTTACCAACCAGAAATTTTCTACGCGTGGAAAAATGTGCTGTGCGCGCAGCCGACGAACTGGTTTGAGCTGGATTTGCAAGGCGGGCTGAAGCATGAGTCCAATGGCAAGAGCGGCGATGATTCGCGCAGTGTGAACATCGGCTATCTCCGGCCCACGCTGACGCTGGGGCGCGACGACGGCCTGCAACTGACCGTGCAGCCGCGCGCGTGGGTCAACCTCGGTGACTTGAGCAACAATTCCGACCTTGCGGATTATCGCGGCTACGCGGACTTGCGGCTGGTGGCGGGCTGGAAGCGCGGGTTGCAATTCTCCACGCTGGGGCGGATGGGGCAGGACGGAAACCACCGCAGCGTGCAGCTCGACCTGACGTATCCGACGATGAAATTTTTCGGCAGCTTCAGTCTGTATCTCGACGTGCAATATTTTTACGGCTACGGCGAAACTTTGTTGGGCTATAACCAGGAATCCGAAGCGTTGCGCGTCGGCCTGATGTTGTTCCGCTAATAAAACATTTATGAAAAAATCCAAAAGCAAATCGGTGGCGGGCAAATCGGCGGCGACGATCACCGCTCCAGCATTTCAAGTTGCCGTCCGCCAGCGCGTGAAGAAAGCCGTGGTGCCGGCGGTAAAAGTTAAAACGCGGGAAAATACTTTTTCCAAATCCCGCGACACACGGGAAGATCGCGGCGCGCGGCAAATGAAGACGGCGCATAGTTCGCAGACATTCCCGCACGCGCGATAATTCGCGCCGGGCGACTGCTGGCAAACGCGGGTTTCCGTTAGCCCGTCCATGGATTCGCCGTGACTTCGACGAAGGGATGGATGTTGCCGCAGCGAAAGGCGATGCGCTCAATGCTGCCGCCGGGTTCGATGGGTGTGGAGTAATCATCCGTCACGCCGACCATGGGCGGTTTGAGTTTGCACTCCAGTCCGGCGTCGCACAGGTTGGATTTGAAATTGCCGGTCATGATGTTCAGCAACTCGCCGAGGGCATCGCGGATTTCATCGGTGTTGTTCATCTCCTCCGGCTTGCAGCCGAAGATGCTCGAAGCCACGGTGCGCGCGGATTGCAGCGTCATGCGGAGATAGACGTGGCCGGTGACTTTGCCGGCGAAACCGATGCGTCCGCGCATATGTTCGCCATTCACCCCAACGAGCTGGTGCGCGGGAAATTTTTCGAGCTTCAAATCCAGCATGGTTTGAAAGGCTTTTTGCAGCGCGAGGGAAAGCGGCGTGCCCATGGCGAGAATTAGCGCACAGCCAATGCCGTTGCGCATGATGGCCTGCTCGACGGAGTCCACGGTGTATTCCGCCTCGCACGTCGCGAGCGGATTGGCGACGCGCAGGAGGCGCGAGGTCAGACCCGCATCGCTCTGGATGACGGTCGCGATTTCATCGAGGTCGGCATACTGGTCGGCGACGAGCTTGGTCAGGCGCGAGACGCTTTCGGGCGTGGCCGCAAAGCCATAACGCTTGGCGAGTTCGTCGTATTGCTGGGTCTGGACATCAACGGGCATAAAAATCAAACCGGCTTTTTAATCAGCGAAACGATGCGTCCGGCTTTTTCAATCAACTGATCTTCTTTGAACGGTTTCACGAGGTAGTCGCGCACGCCGAGCTTGGCAATGTGCAAAACATTTTCGCGTCCCGACTCGGCGGTGAGCATGATGACGGGCGTGCCCTTGATGGCCTCGTCCTCTTTCAACTTGGTGAGCATGGTCACGCCGTCCATCACGGGCATGGTCACGTCGAGGATGATGAGGTCGGGCTTTTCGCGCGCGGCGGTGGCGAGACCTTCCTCGCCGTTACACGCTTCCAGCACAGTGCAGTCGTAGGATTTGAACGCGCGACCCACGATGAGGCGGATGGTGCGGCTGTCATCCACGCTTAATATTTTGGTAGCCATAATTTTTTTTCTTTCAGTTCAGTTTGATGTGGATTTCCACGGCGATGAGGTTGTGATCGCAATCAAAAACGAGCCATTCGCGCTCCACGCCTGGCATCGGCTCGATGGCAAATGAAGTGCCGCGAATAATGGCGGGCGTGCTCATGGCGCACGCCGCGCCGGCGTCGCACAGCCAGGATTTCAACCCGCCGGTGACCATGTTTGTGGCCTCGCCGACGACATCGTTGACTTCGTTCTCGTCGGAAATTTCTTCAGTCGAAATGCCGAGCATCGTGGCGGCAACTTTTTTGGCGAAGTCGGCTGATAGGTGCAGATACACCGCGCCCGTCACGTCGTCGCCGGCGAAGCCGACCGAGCCGGTCACGCGACCAGCGAATTCAGGAATGGCCGCGCCGGTTACGCGCACCGCCTTCATGGCGAGCATCGTTTCAAAAACGTCGGCGAGGTGTCCGTTCATGAACTCGCTGACGCTGGGGAGTTGGCTGGTCTGGCTCATAAAATTATTTAAAAGCGGCGGCGGTGGTTTTTCTGGCCGACGAACGTTCGTTCAGCGCGTGCATGATGGCGTGTGGAATTTGATCCAGCGGCAGCACGCGATCTACCACGCCGAGTTCCACGGCGGCGCGCGGCATCCCATAGACCACGCAGGTTTCCTCATTCTGCGCGAGGTTCGTTGCGCCGACGGTTTTGAGCTGCTGCATTCCTTGCGCGCCATCGCGGCCCATGCCGGTGAGCAGCACGCCGAGCGCACTCGAACCGGCACAACGCGCGGCGGAATTGAACAGCATATCCACGGCGGGGCGCGTGTAATGGATTGGCGGATCTTGCCGCAACTGCACGCGGTAAGAATTATTTTCCCAGCTCACGACCATGTGGTAATCGCCGGGCGCAATCAGCGCGAGGCCGGGCTTGACCACGTCGCCGTGCACCGCTTCGCGCACTTCCATCGCGCAAATTTCGTTCAACCGTTCCGCAAACGTTTTTGAAAATACCGGTGGGATGTGTTGCACGATCAAAATTCCCGGCAGGCCGTCCGGCAACCGCACGAGCACGTCTTTCAAAGCTTCCGTGCCGCCGGTGGACGCGCCCATGACAACCAATTGGCGCGGATTGTATTGTTCCCCGCCAGACGCAATTGGCGCGGCGGCGGCGGTTCCCGCTGCGTTGACAGATGGGCGTAAATTTTTCAATCGCGCACCCATCGCCGTTTTCACGCGGCGCGCGAGGTCGTCGCGCAACTCGCCGAGATTCCACGCGGTGCGCGGCTTGGCGAGCACATCCACCGCGCCGTATTCAATCGCATCCAGCGCGGCGCGCGAGCCAGCTTGTGAAATGGAACTGATGATGATGACGGGCATCGGGCGGTGCTGTTGCAGGATGCGGAGAAACGTCAGCCCGTCCATGCGCGGCATCTCGATGTCGAGCGTCATCACGTCGGGGCTTAACTCCAGAATCTTGTCGCGCGCCACGAACGGGTCGCACGCCGTGCCGACGACTTCGATTTCCGGATCTTGTGACAGCGCGTCCGTGATCATCTTCCGCACCACAGCGGAATCATCCACGACGAGCACGCGAATTTTTTTGGCGATACTCATGACATTCCCATGAACTGATCCACTTTATCGAACGACGCGCGCACCTCGGCGACCATCGCTTCCAGCCGCGCCTCGTTGATGTCGAGCGCGGCCACGGCCTGCGGATTCACGCGCACGGCAAAGCCATCCCAGCCCGGCGCGGAACCGGCGAGATGCGCGAGGCAGTTGGCGAGATGCGTGACGCAGGAAAGTTGGGGCACTGGCTCCACAATGGGGAGATGATGATTTTGCGTGGCTTCAAGAATGGTCTCCGGCAGATGCCACGAGCGCAGCAGGCACGCGCCGACTTCGCCGTGATCCGTGCCGAGCACAACTTTCTCCGCCTCGCTGCGGGAAATTTTTTGCGCCTCGATCAATTGCCGGATGGAATTCTGCAAGTCCGGCGTGAGTGCCTGACTCATCACCAGTTTACCGATGTCGTGCAGCAATCCGATAGTGAACGCCACCGGCTTCTCGATATTCATGCCCGTGGTTTCCACCGCGATGATTTCCGCA
This sequence comes from Verrucomicrobiota bacterium, assembly GCA_041192415.1. GTDB lineage: Bacteria > Verrucomicrobiota > Verrucomicrobiia > Limisphaerales > UBA11358 > UBA11358. Next base: position 4,505 of record JBEEMY010000135.1, read on the forward strand.
GCGGAGGCCGTGATGAGCGAATGTCGCCAGAGTTCGCTGGCCTCGACCGCGTAGCCGGGCAGGGGCACAACCATCGCGCTGCCAAAGGCGAGCGTGAGGACGATGTGCAAAATTTGCTGATGCCCCATGATGAGGACCGCTTGATCCACGGAGGCCACCGGTTCTTCGAGGCCGAAGTAAGGTGAGTTGCATGCGCGGAGCAATTTCGCCGTGAGCAGGTTGTCGCACTTGATGGCTTGAACGATCAGCTCGTTATCCGCCTCCGGCTGGTCGAGCAAGCTGACGAGCTTGAGCGCGGCCTGCGAGACGGGCGGCAAATTTTTGACGCGCGCAACGAGTTGTTGCGCGGCGACGTTGCTGGCAGTGGGTGTGGGAGCGGTGGCAGTCATAATGGATGTGGGGTTGTGCCGGGCGATTTGATGGAGACATCGCCGTTCGAGAGATCCAGCCGCACGGTGCGGGAAATCACGCCGCCGGTTTCTTCGGCGTGAATCGTCAAGCCTTGCAGCCCGATCAATTTCTTGAACGCCTCGGCGTTGCGCAGACCGATGTTGAAAATGCCGTTGCCATCCAGCAGTTGCGCGCCGCCCGCGACCTTGATGACGAGGCGCGAACGATCCGCGCCGAGATTGTAGGCCGCGTGGAACAGGCGCGGCACGCCCGTATCCACAAACATATGCGGCATGGTGTTCGCCTTGGCGGGGTCAATGTTCGAGTCCGGCAACATAAGGTGCAACAGTCCGCCGATTTTTTTCAGCGGATCGTAAATGGTGATGCCCAGGCACGAGCCGAGCGAGTAAGTGACCAGCTCCGCGCTGGAATCGTTGCTCACGGCCAGGTCGGCCACGCCCACTACCAGAGTTTTGCGGGGCGGTGGGATTACCCATCGGCTGGTCGGCGGTGGCATAAATCAGTTCAGTGGCTCCGCCCGTTCGGGCGGCGGCTGGTTGCGTTGCAATCTGGATGTCGCCGTGCATGAAACATTTTCAAAAATGTTACTGATCGAACCCGGCGTTGGTGCGGCCTTGCCAAATTCATTGGTCAGTCCACGGCTGTTATCGGCGAGGTCGCGGCGGGCTTGAGGAAAGTTTTGCCGCCAACGGAAGTTTTTGCCCTAAGTGTGGTCAACCGAGTCAGACTACTTCAGCGGATGCAGCTTGGCCCACTTGGCGTAATGCTGTTCCACGCGTTTGGCGGTGTCTTTGAACCAGCCGTAGCCTTTGCGGCGTTCGCGGGAAATTTCATTCACGTCGTCATGGATGCTCTGGTCGCGGTCACCAAAAATCGGTTTGTCAGTTCCAATTTCATAGTAGCGCGCCCAGATGGGGGCAGCTCCCGGTGCGTCCACCAACTTGCGGCTCTCGGTGCCGACCACCTGAAACGACTTGCCCTCGATCTTGGTTTTTTTAAACCAAGTTTCGGCGGCATGGACGGCGGCGACGACATTGGAATCGGGATTCGGCAGTTGCATCAGGAACAGAACAATCGTGCTGCTCTCGCTGGAAGCGGCGGAGGGCATCTCGTAATTTCGCGCCGAACTCGGCTGCAACGTGAGCGCGTCGTGTTGCTGACCCCAGACCGTGCGTTTGCCGTTCGCCGTGATTTGCGCGGCGAGAACGCAATCCAATCCGCGCTTCCAAACGACATCCGCCTTCGCCCGCAACTCTGCCGGGACGAAGGAAAATTCTTTTCCACCAAGCGAAACGTCACGCACGAGGCGGATGACGTTCAGCATCGCATCGTCGTTGAACGTCACGTCGTCGTGGTAACCGCCCTGCAACGGCCAGACTTGCGGCCAGCCGCCGTTGGGAAATTGCGCGGCGAAAATATATTCCAACCCGCGCGCAAAAGATTTTTCCAGTGCCGCCGTGTTGGTCTTGCCCGCGACGATGACCTTCGCGAGAAAACGCAGTTCCGTAATCGTCGCATCGTTGTCGAACGTGCCGATGTAGCTCCAGTTCACTTCCGCCGGCTGGTCAAAATCATTTGTGATGAGGAATTTTGAATTGCTGTCGCCGGCGAACAGTTCGCCCGGCGCGCGACGGTGCTGGGTGAAGTCCGTGTGCTTGCTCCAGCCGCCCGCCGGAGTCTGAAACGACGCGGCGTTTTCCGCGATGCGCCGCGCATCATCGCTGCCATACCAGCTCGCCGTGCGATCCAGCGGCGTGCCTTTGGGCGAGGAAGATTTCGGTGGCGCGATGGCGTTGGTGAGGTGCAACGCTTTCATTTCTGCGTGCAAAACATTCTGGTCCGCCTGCCGCTGGCGGACGGAATTTTCCCAATAGCTTTTCCAAGCGGGCAGGGCGGCGACGCGTTCGGGGGTCAGCGGATTGGCCGGAACATTCGTGCCGATGACGGCGGCAAACGAACTGGTTTGGGCGGCAAAAGCGAGCGTGAGCGCAGCGAGAACGGCAGAATGAAATTTCATTGGTTGCCAGTGCAGACGTTGCACCCCGTGGGAAAGTTTCGTCAGGATTTTTGAATGACTAACTTGGGCAAACCGCAACCCAAGCAGTAAACCGATCAGGGCTGTCCGCCACCGCTTGCCGCTTTGAGGGCGATGACGATAAGCACCACGATAATCACAGCCACCACGATGCCGCCGATGATGAAGTAGGTGTTGACCTTGTTTTTCTTCTTGGAGAAAACCGTGTTCGTGTCGAAGCCGGGCGGCCGCGTGCCGCCTTGTTCGAGGTCCGTCAGGCTCACGCCGCGCGACATGACCATCGTGGCGCCTTCGGAAGATTTTTTGGGCGCGGCGGGCGCGGGTGCGGTGGCAACCGGCGCGGGTGCGCTCACGGGCTTGCCGTCGTCCAGCTTGATTTCCACCTGACCGAAACGCAGCGTCTGGCCGGATTTGAGCGTCGCTTCGGAAATCTTTTCGTTGTTGATGAACGTGCCGTTGGTGGAGTTCAAATCGCGGATGACAACTTCGGTTCCGCGCAGGAGAACTTCCGCGTGATGGCTGGAAACAGAGGCATCGGCGATTTGAAACGTGTTGTCCTCCACGCGGCCAACGGTCGTGCGCTCAACATTCAAGTCGAACGAGCGTCCGGTCATGCCTTGGTTCAGGATAACAAGTTTGGCCATAGATTATTGGTTGCGATTATGGGCGCGGAGCGTTTCAAGTCAAACGGAAATCCATGCGGTGAAAAAATTATTTTCTTTCAATCATTGAACGAAACTCCGCGAACAGCGGCGTGGAATCGTGCGGGCCGGGCGCGGCTTCTGGGTGATATTGCACGCAGAACACGGGCTTGGTTTTGTGGCGCAAGCCTTCCACCGTGCCGTCGTTCAAGTTCACACGATGCACGGCCACGTCGGACGGCAAAGATTTTGCATCCACCGCGAAGCCGTGGTTCTGCGAGGTGATTTCCACTTTACCAGATTCCAAATCTTTCACCGGCTGGTTGCCACCGCGATGGCCGAATTTCAGCTTGAAAGTTTTTCCGCCGAACGCCTGACCGAGCATCTGGTGGCCGAGGCAGATACCGAAAATAGGAATGCCGGTGTCGAGCAGCGTCTTCACTTCCTTGACGATGTAGTTCAGCGCGGACGGATCGCCGGGGCCGTTAGAGAGGAAAATTCCGGCGGGCTTATACTTCAACGCATCCGCAGCGGTGGCGGTGGCCGGCAGAACTTGCACGGCAAAACCAGTCTGCCGCAGGCGGCGGAGAATGTTGTATTTCATCCCGTAGTCGAACGCGACAATCGGAATGTCCGCAGCGGGCAGTGGCTTGCGAACGTTGCGGGCATCGGCGATTTTTATTCCGCGCACCAAATCAAACGCCGCGCTCTGCTCATCTTTTTCATCCCAGCGAAAAGCATTCTTGTGCGTGACTTCCTTGACGTAATCCACGCCTTCAAAAACAAATTCTTTTGCGCGCTGCACCGCTTCACCTTCGGAAATATTTTCCGTGGTGATGAATCCGTTCAACGCGCCGCGCACGCGAAGTTTTTTCGTCAGCGCGCGCGTGTCAATTCCCTGAATGCCGGGAATGCCGTTGTCCGCCAGATATTTTTCCAGCGAAAAATCTGCGCGCCAGTTGCTGACGACGGGCGAAAGTTCGCGGATGACAAAGCCGGAGGCGTGCGGCCGCCACGATTCCACGTCCTGCAAATTCACGCCGTAGTTGCCGATGAGCGGATAGGTCATCGTGACGATCTGGCCTTTGTAGGACGGGTCGGTGAGGATTTCCTGATAGCCCGTCATGGAAGTGTTGAAACAAACCTCGCCACAGGCCGACGCTTGCGCACCGAAACCTGTGCCGTGAAACACTGAACCGTCTTCGAGGGCTAAAATGGCTTTCATCAAGTGGCGATAGAATAGTTTTCCTGCGCCGCCGGTTCAAGCGTGAACCCGTTGGCGGGTGCGAAAAGTTGCGGGGGAATTGGGTGGCGGGCTATTTCTTTTTAATCTGCTCGGCTTTGAGCTGTTCGACGCGGGCAATGAATTCTTTTGCGCCGCTGCCGGGGCGGTAGCCGGCTTGGCGCGTGAGTTCCTTGCCGTCGGCATCCACAATCATCAGCACGGGAAAGCCGATGGAACCGTCCGGGTTGGCGGCGTTGAATTGCTGCACGAGTTCCACGTTGGCATCGTGCTGCGCCGTGGACTGCGGATAAAATTTTGGAAAATCTACGACCAGCACCGTCAGGTTGGTTTTGCTGTAGGCGATAAACTCTGGCGCTTCGAGCACTTCCCGGTGGAACATGATGCAGGCCGGACACCAGTCTGACCCGGTGAAATCCAGCAGCACCAGTTTGTTGCTCGCCTTCGCCTCGGTCTGGGCTTTGACCCACGCGGCGTTTTCCGCGCGCGCCGGGAGCAGCGCCGCGAGTGCGAGCAGGGCAATAAAAATATTTTTCTTCATGCTGGTTTTAGACGGCGGCGAGCTGGCTTTGTTCAGAGTAAATTATTTTCCCGCCAACGATGGTCGCAGCGGTCTGGCCTTTGAGCTTCCAGCCGAAGAATGGATTGTTCTTGGATTTGCTCGCGGAATCTTCGCGGGTGTAAGTCCACTCCGCGTCCGCATCGAACACCGTCACGTCCGCATCCGCGCCGACGCTCAACGTGCCTTTGTTCAAATTCAGCAGGCGTGCGGGATTCACGGTGAACTTGGCGATCATGTCCGCGAGCGAAATCCGTTTCGTGTGGACGAGCTGCATGAGCGAGAGCGCCAGTTCGGTTTCCAAACCGGTGATGCCAAAGGGCGCGTAGCTGAACTCGACTTCCTTTTCGTAATCGCAATGCGGCGCGTGGTCGCTGCACAAAATTTCAATCGTGCCGTCGGCCAAACCTTCGAGAATCGCCTCGCGGTCGGCAGCGGAACGGAGCGGCGGGTTCATCTTGAAATTCGTGTCATAGCTCGGCCAAGTGCGGTCGGTGTTCAAGGTTCCGAGTTCAGACTTCAACAACTTGCCGTCATCCGCCCAGAATTTTTCGCTGCCGGCAATCGCCGCGTCCGTGAGCGTAAAATGATGCGGACAAGCTTCGCCGGAAATGGAGACGCCGCGCTTCTTCGCCTCGCGCAGCAACTTCACGCTGCCCGCCGCGCTCAAGTGCTGGCAATGGATTTTTGCGCCGGTCAACTCCGCGAGCAGGATGTTCCGCGCCACAATCATCTCCTCGCCCGCCGATGGCCAACTCCGCAAACCGAGCGCGAGGCTCCAGTAGCCTTCGTGCATCACGCCATCAGTGACGAGCGAATAATCCTGGCAGTGGTCAAAAATCGGGAGGTCGAACATCTTGGCGTATTCGCAGGCGCGGCGCATGAGTTCGTTGTTCTGGATGCAATGCCCGTCGTCCGTGATGGCGACGATGCCCGCTTTTTTCAAACCGCCGATGGGCGCGAGTTCTTCGCCCGCAAGATTTTTGGAGATCGCGCCGGTGACAAAAACATTCACGACGCCCGACTCCCGTGCGCGTTCGTGGATGAGCGCCACGGTTCCTGCGCTGTCAATCGCCGGGGAAGTGTTCGGCATACAGACGACGGAGGTGAACCCGCCGCGCGCCGCCGCCGCCGTGCCGGTGGCGATGTTTTCCTTGGCCGTCTGTCCCGGTTCGCGGAAATGGACGTGCAAATCAATCAAGCCGGGCGAAACAATTTTTCCAGACGTATCAAACCTTTCCACGCCCGCCGGCGCGGAAAAGTTTTTGCCGATGGCGGAAATTTTTCCATTGAGAATCAAAACGTCGGCGATGGCATCAAATTTGTTGGCGGGATCGACCACGCGACCGCCGGTGAGGAGGAGCGAATTCATTGCGCCAAGTTTAGCCGCGCTGGTGAACCGGCGCAAGCGCGTCAGTGGAAGTTGATCATGTTGGCCGCGCGGTCGGCATCGCTCACCGCCCAGAGATTGAGCGGATCGAAGGCCGCGCCGTATTTGTAGTAACGTGTGCTGCCGTCGGCAAAAGCGTAGTTGGCGCCGCCCGAGCCCGAGCCTAGCCCGCGGCCAGAGTGTCGGTCTTGCGCCACGGCCCCGGCAAAGTCGTCGCCGTTGCCCGCGAGCATATCCATGTAGAAATCGCCGCGATAAGAATTTTTTTCACCGAGCAGCACCGTGTCGCTCGGGTGCAGGATTTCACTTTCCCGGATGCCGTTTTGGTAATTTCCCGTCAGGTAAATCGCGGTGAAATCCGCCGGGCCAAGCTTGTGGTAAAAAAAATCATTCCAGCCGTTGATAAAATAGCTGCGCGGCGCGGCATCCGCGACATTGTTGGACGGGCCGATGGTGGCGGGGAAATTGGTGGTTTCGCTCAAGCACAGCAGCACTTTTGAATTTTTCGCGTAGTAGTCAAAAAATTTATCCGGCCAGCGCACGGTGCTGAGGTGGGGCGGGAGCGTGCTGCGGTTGTCATCGACATACATCCGCATCGCCAGTCCGAGCTGGCGGAGGTTGTTGTTGCAGGAAATCCGGCGGGCGGTCTCTTTGGCCTTGCCCAGCGCCGGCAATAGCATCGCCGCCAGAATGGCGATGATGGCGATGACCACCAGCAGTTCAATCAAGGTGAACGCGGATGGATGGCGATGTGAAATGTTTTTTCCTTTGGCCATGACCAAGCGAAAGACGCCCGGTCGGCGCGCTTGGTTAAGAAAAATTTCCGGCGGGCCTTGATTTCTCCCGACGGATTGACAAGCCAAGCGCGGGCGATATGCTTTGGCCGTC
>JBEEMY010000136.1:0-6156 GCA_041192415.1 Verrucomicrobiota bacterium
GGTGATGCAAAAGGAAAAGGAACCGAAGGATTCACGGAAGGAAGAAGTGAAACCGGACGATGCCTTGAAGATCAAATACGACTCGATTTATTCCGAGGATTGGCCGACGAAATAAATTCTCATGCACTCGCGACAAACATGTTATTTACTACTGGCGATTGGCTGGCTGGCGGCGAATTTCTCCCTGCTCGCCGCTGAGACAAATTCCTGGCGCATCACTTCGCCAGCCTTGGCCGAAAAAACTCTACCGTCCTTGCCAGCGTTGGCGGTGGTCGGGCAGCGGGATGATTCTGGCGAGTCGTGGGTGCTGCAAGGCAGCATCAGCGGGACGCGGCAGATTGCGGCGCGCGACTTCCACGCGTGCTTTGAACAACAGGGCTGGCAGTTTGACAAGGTCATCCCCATCGGCGCGGGCGGGCGCAACGGCAGTTTGTTCTTGTGGCGGCGGGATGGGCGCAGCATCTTTTTGATGTTGCGTGAATCAGGAGTTGCGCAGACAGATTTTGCCCTGAACTTGGAAAATAAACCAAGACCGACCAGCACGGAAAACCATTTCAAACCATGAAGAACTACATTCCAATTATTCTCGCCGTATTGCTCGGACTGGCGGCGGTGCTGGCCGTGTCACGCATGATTGCCCTCAACAAACAGGCGCCGGAAGACGAGGCGTGGGTGGTGGTGGCGCAACGCGACTTGAATGAGAACGACGTGCTTCAGGCCGATTCGGTTCAGAAAAAAGTCATCCCCACTTCGGCGCGTCCGGCGGAAGCGATTGTCTGGTCCAAGCGTTCGCTCATTGTCGGCCAGACGCTCAAACGCCGGGTGCAGGCGGGTGATTATATTTTGATGGCGGACATCAATCTCATGCGTTCCATGTCGGCGCTCGTCGGCGAAGGCGAATGGGCGGTGACCATCAATGTGGCCAACGCCAGCATGGCGCAGCCGGGCGATGAAGTGGCGGTGATCGCCACGTTCCCCGTTGAACTCGCCGTGGCGACCGCCGACCTTTCACAAGCGCCGCAAAAAAATTCCAAGGAAGTGACGCTGGTCTTATTTCCACGCGTCCGCGTTTTGGAAAACGGTGGCAGCGGCAAGCGCGACGAAACGGGCGCGGAAATTGTGCTCGCCCTGCCGCCGCAACAGGCGCAGGTGTTGATTGCCGCGCAGGGCAAGGCGCGGCTGACGCTGGCGCTGCGTCGTCCGGGTGATAGCTCGGCGTTGAGCCGTTCTTCCGCCGGACTGGTGGATGAAACGACCTTTCAACAGTTGTTGAAAGCGGTTCCAGCGGTCAACATTCCTGATGCACCGGGCGCGAAGGCGCGTTGATTCCAGTTCGAAAAATTTTAACCACCCAAGGAGAAAATTATGAAGCTCGCAAACAAATTGATTCGTTTCGCCGTGCTGTTGACGCTGCTGGCCGTGGCCATGCCGGTGCTGGCGCAGTCGGAAAATAAAAACGTGATCATCTCGGTGGGCGACATCCGCGATCTCACCGTGCCGTTCACCGTCAAGGCGTTTGAGCCGGGCAACCGCGACATCATCCGCGCAGTTTCCGACGGCGCGCAGAAACTGACTGTTACGGCGCTCAAGGAAGGCAACACGGATTTGAAAGTCATCGGCACGGGCGACGAGACGGCGACGTTCAAGATCACCATCGGCTCCTCGCTGGAGGCGGTGCTGGCGGAATTGCGGAAGGACTTGGACAACATTCCCGGCGTGGAAGCCGAAGTCGGATTGGGCAAAGTAGTTTTGCGCGGCATCATCACCAAGCCGCGCGACTGGAGCTATCTGAAAAAAACTGTCCTGCCGACTTACGGCGAACAGGTGCAATGCAAGGTGCAGTTCAAGTTGCAAGATGAGATGCTGCTCAAGCTCAAGAACGACCTGCAAAAAAACCGTTTCAAAGTGCAGGAGGGCAATGACACCACGCCGCCCGCTGGCACGTTGAATCTGTTTACCACGGACAATAATGTTTTCATCAACGGCTCCGTTTATTCACAGGGCGATTTGCAGACGATCAAGTCCGTCATCAACTCTTGCGCTTGGCTCACGTTGCGGAAAGAAGGCGACAAGCTGGAAGACGATGCCTGCTACGCCGTGGTGAATGTCAGCGTCGCGCCCGTGCTGTTGGAAATGGACGTGTGTTTTGTGGGCGTGACGGACTCGGAGGCATTGCAGTTGGGGGCGAACCTGCTCAAGAATGGATTGGGGACAATCAATGTCTTGGCCGGGATCAGCGGCAACATGATTCACGGAACGCCGGACACAACCAAAAATACCTACGCCGTGAGCGCCAACATCGGCGACACCATCAACGCCCTTGGCGGTGGGCAAGGCATTGGGCCGACCCGCTTCAGTTCCGTCGGGCATCTGACTTTCAGAAATGATGCGACCGATTGGAAAACCTACAAGGATGGCGGGACGGTTTATATCGAGGCGGCTGGCGGCGTCGGCACCACGGCCACGGTGGTTCCCGTCGAATACGGCTACATCATCAAGGCCAAAGGCGGTTTGTCGGACGCCGAAAATGCGGCTTTGGACATGAACGTGGAATTGAGCGTGCCGGTTCCAAAATCCGGACGCTTCGAGTTGAGGCAAAACCGGATGGAAGTTTCCATTTCCTGCCCCATTGGCAAAACGTTGATTCTCGGTGGCCACAAGGAATTGACCGAGGGAGTTCAAATCACCTCGGAGACGCCGATCCTCGGCAAAGTTCCCGGGCTGCAATTTCTTTTCTCCGAGCGCAAAAAAGACAAGTCGCAGCGTCAGGTGCTGACCTTGGTCAGTGTGCAGATGAGTAAAGCTCCGACCTCGTCCGCCCCGGTTTCTGAGCAGACCGCCGACACGGTGGAAAAATCTGCCCAGCCGCTCAACATCGCCAAGCCGGGTTTGAAATAAATCATCTATGGCTCTGCTGAAAGTCAGCGCGACGGGCAGCCCGTTGGATGGCAAGGAAGTGCCACTTCCCGCCGACGGGACGTTCGTCATCGGGCGCGACGCGGGCAACCAGTTGGTGTTGGCGCACGCGGAAGTTTCCCGCCGTCACGCGGAAATTTATTGCGCGCCCGGCGATTACCAATTGGCCAACTTGAGCAAGCTGGGAACTTCGGTCGGCAGCGAAAAAATCAAGGATGTGTTCAACCTGAAAAACGGCGACACCATCCGCATTGGCACGGCGACGCTGGTTTTTTCTGATGCGGTCGCCGCAGTTTCCACTCCGGCAAAAGTGCCGAGACCGGCTGCCGCAAAAAATTCTACGGCGGCGGCGAGTGCCGACTTCGCTGTGCCGGAGCGGCTTTACGCGGACGATGTCATCCGGCTCAAGAACTCGATTCACGAACGCGTTCTGGAAAAATTAAATCTCCGTGAGATAGCTTCCAAGCAGACGCAAGATCACGAGATGCTCGCGAAGATGGAGGAGGCACTCGACCGCGTGCTGCGCGATGTGCGCCACGAGATTCCGCAAGACTTGTCGCTGGATTTGTTGCGCTCGGCGATGCTGGATGAACTCGTGGCTTATGGCCCCATCACCCCGATGCTCAAGGACCCGACCGTTACGGAAATCATGGTGAACGGTGCTGGCTGTATTTTCGTGGAGCAAGGCAAACTCAAGCAGACACGCGCGCGGTTTTACGATGACAAACATCTGATGGCGATCATCCGCCGCATCGTTGAGCCGCTTGGTCGTCGCGTGGATGAATCTTCGCCGCGCGTGGATGCGCGCTTGCCCGATGGCAGCCGCGTGAACGCCATTATTCCGCCCATCGCGCTGGACGGCCCATCGCTGACCATCCGCAAATTTCCCGAACGCAAATTGACCGTGGAAGATTTGGTTGGCTATGGCAGCCTGACAACGGCGATGGGACAATTTTTGCAGGAGGCGGTGCGCGCCAAACAGAACATCGTGGTCTCCGGCGGCACGGGTTCCGGCAAGACAACGTTGCTGAATGTCTTGAGCCAATTCATTCCCGAAGACGAGCGCATTGTCACGATTGAAGACTCGGCGGAATTGCGCCTCACGCACCGCAACCTTGTGCGGCTCGAAGCGCGTCCGCCAAACATCGAAGGGAAGGGGAGGGTGACGATTCAAGACCTCGTGATCAATGCGCTGCGTATGCGGCCAGATCGCATCGTGGTTGGCGAATGTCGCGGCGCGGAAGCGCTGGATATGTTGCAGGCCATGAACACCGGCCACGACGGCTCGCTCACGACGGTTCACGCGAACACGCCGCGCGATTCCATCGGGCGCATGGAAACGATGGTGATGATGGCGGGCTACGATTTGCCGTCGCGCGCCATCCGCGACCAGATTTCGGCGGCGGTGCATTTGATCGTGCAGCAGACGCGTTTCGTGGATCACTCGCGCCGCATTGAAAAAATTTCCGAACTGACCGGGCGCGAAGGTGATGTGATTTTGATGCAGGATATTTTTGTTTACGAGCAAACTGGTTTTGATGCGCGCGGCAAAGTGGTCGGACGTTTCAAGGCCACCGGTAACAAACCGCGTTTCATTGACGAGCTGCGGCAGAAGGGCGATTTGCAGCTCGACATGAGTGTTTTCAAAGCCGACACCTGAAAATTTTATGCCGACACCAAGCCAGATGCTCGTTGAAGTGCTCGTATTTGCCGCCGTGGCGTGGGGCGTGTGGGTGATTGTGCCGCTGCTTGCAGCGTTTGGGTTGGAACGTTCCGCTGGCAAATACATCAAAGACGAAGCGGCGTCCTTTGATCCGCTTTATCGCTTCACCACGCCGGAGCGGCTGGCGCAAACTTCCTGGGGCGTGGCGTTGCTGGTGGGCGGACTGATGATGACGGTGTTGATGCTGGCGGGCGTGAATCATCCGGCGGCCATCGCGCTGGGCGGCGTGCTGTTGGGCTTCGTTGCGTTTCAAATTCCCCGGCTCGTGATCAACGCGCGGATCAAAAGTCGCAACGAACAATTTCACCGTCGCTTGGTGGACGTGACGCTCGGCTTGTCCAACGGTTTGCGCGCGGGCGCGGCGTTGCCACAGGCGCTGGAAGCAGTGACCCGCGATATCGGCGGGCCGGTCGGAGAGGAATTCAGTTTGCTCCTGCAAGAATATAAGTTCGGCAGCGTGGAACTCGGCGAGTGTTTGGAACGGCTTGGCAAGCGGATGCCCGGCGAAGATTTGCAACTGCTCATCACCGCCGTGAAGCTCACCATCCAGTCTGGCGGCAGCCTCGCAGAAGTTTTGGAAAAGATTACGAACACCATTCGCCAGCGCGTTGAATTTCAGGAACGGCTTCGCACGCTAACGGCGCAGGGAAGATTTGAAGCCATCGCGATGGGTTCCGCGCCGCTAGTGGCGTTCGGGCTTTTGTATCTGGTGGACCCGAACATGATGAAGCCGCTGGTCACGACGCAGATGGGCTGGATGGCGCTTGGCATCGTGGTCGTAATGGAGTTCATCGGCTTCCTGTGGATTCGGAAAATCGTAACCATTGAGGCCTGACATGAATGTTCTCCTCATCCAATTTTTAAGTTTCGCCTCGGTGGTGTTGTTCGTGCTCGGCGCAAATTCGCTGATTCGCGGCAACCGCAGCGTCACCGCCAAGTCTTCGCGCCCCGGATTGTTCGGCTGGTTCCCGGAGGAGATTGAAACCATCGGCGATCTGCTCGGCTCGCGCATTGATGCGCTGTTTCCCGAAGAGGCCAAGACCGTGCAAAACCAATTGTTCGCAGCGGCGCTGGACGATCAGTTGAAAGTGCGTGACGTGCGCGGCTTGCAAGGTCTGCTGGGCATCTCGCTCTTCATTACCGCGCTATTGTTTGTCCTTGTCGTCACGCTGGAAGGCGCGTGGGCGGTGGCGGCGGGACTGGTGTTCGGGCTGCTCGGATATATGTGGCCGCTGATGTGGCTGCGGCGCGCGGCGCAGGAACGGCAGGAAAAAATTTCCAAGGAACTGCCTTACGCGATTGATTTGCTGACGGTGGCGATGGAGGCGGGGCAGGATTTCGGCGCGGCGGTCCGGCATTTTGTGAACGAGGTCGGCACCGGCCCGCTGCGGCAGGAGTTCGCCATCATGCTGCATGAAACGGATCTGAACAAATCACGCGTCGAGGCCATGCGCTCGATGGCGGCGCGGATGCAGGTGGAGGAATTCAAATCTATCGTCACCGCCGTCGTGCAAAGC
>JBEEMY010000137.1:0-6127 GCA_041192415.1 Verrucomicrobiota bacterium
CCGACGACACCCGCAGCCCGCCGATCACGGCAACGGCCACGAAGTTGAGGTTGCCGAGGAACATCATCGCCGGTTGGATCGACCCGGCCAGGAACTGCGCGTTGAAGCTGGCGGTGAACAGCTTTTCGTTGGTGTCGGAGAACACCATGTCAAACACCACCGCGCGCGCGCCTTCCGCCGTGAGCCGGTCAAGCAGCTGTGCATAGATGGAGCGATCCCACGAGGTGTTGTGAAGTTGGTTGAGCTGCTTAAAGGCATCCTCGTCCTGCCAGATCATCGCCACCTCGTCTGGCTTCGTCAGTTTCGGCGCGAGAAATGGCAGGCCACAATTGACGAAGGGCAGATCATAACTCGACTTGATGATCTTGGAGCCAAGCGTTCCCTCTGAAAACAGCACGACGAAACCCGCCACCACCGCCAGCACCGTGCCGACGCCGTAACGGAGGAGCAAGGTCTTGATCTGGCGGGTGAAGTTCACGTTTGGTTTCGAGCGGCTGACGCGGGAATGTAAAACCATTGTGACTAGGCTGACAAGACATTCGGCGGGCGAAAAATTGACCTTGTTATTTTATGGCTTGGATGCGACGTTTCGGCGTCCCCAATCAGTTTGGCCAAAGGCAGGGCGGCTGTATTTAATGTGCGTTGGCGACATCAGCCAGACACACTGCCGGAAAAATCAAACATCCTAAACAAATCATCAGAGAGATTGTTGTATGAAAAAAACACCCGCCCGTTTCATCCGCCGAATCGCCGATACACTTCTGCTCGCCATGCTGTTCAGTCTGGTGGGCATCTCCGCGCAGGCGGCGTTGAAGGTCAGCACCTCCACTGGTGGCACTTGGAATGTTGGCACCAGTTGGGTTGGTGGGGTGGCGCCGGTGGCGGCCAGCGACACGGTGCAAATCGTCAGTGGTGCAAACATAACCAACTCTTCGGCGACTTCGATTTTGGGTATAGTCGTTGACAGCGGCGGCACGCTCACGGTGAGTTCCACGCTGACCTGCAACCACGGATCTAATCCCACAGCGGACTGGTTGGTGAACGGAGCGGTCAACAACACCGGCGGTGCCAACACCGTCGCGCTTGGAGCTAACGCCACGATGATCATCACCAACGGCGGCTTTTATACAAACGCCAGCAGTGGCAGCGGCACGGCAAACATCGGAGCCGGAGCCAGCATCACTTTCACTCCCGGCAGCACCTATGTGAACAACAAAAACGGCGGCACGGTTCCCACCTGCACATTTCAGCCGGGGTCAAAGGCTGTATTCATCGGCAACACCTCGTCGGGTCCCGCCGTCCAAACCGCCGGCCAAACATTCGGCACCGTCATTTGGAATTGTTCGCAATCTGCAGCCATCGGCAACGCCGGTGTCTTTGACACCACAATTCTCGGCGACTTCATCATCGCAAACACCGGCGGCCAGGAAATGCGGTTGGGCAGCACCCAGACCGGCAGCGTGAACATCAGCGGAAACCTGATTGTGACCAACGGAATTTTGAATCTCTCCAGCAGTTCCGGAGCGCAAACGGTGAATGTAACCAACAACGTCATCGTGGCCAGCGGCGGGACGATTACGGTGACCACGGCGGGCAAAGGGATCATCGCGCTGCAAAAAGTTGGTGGCATTCCCTTCACTATGACCGGAACGATTGGCAGCGGCGTAAAAACAATCATTCCCTCCACCTCCAGCCTGACGGTGAGCAATACGCAAACGCACGGCATTGTGGACGTAAACGGATTCATGAATCTGAATGGCCAGGCGCTCACCCTCAACGCGCTGACCAACGATGTGGCGAATGTTGGCTACATTACTAACAGCGGTGCGGCAATCACCTTGACCATCGGCATCGGAAATTATTCAAGCAGCTTCAGCGGCAAGATTGCCCAGGGCGCGAACGCCATCAGCCTGGTCAAGGGCGGCACAGGGGCGCAGATTTTGGGCGGTGTTAACACCTACACCGGCAATACCACCGTCAACGGCGGCACGCTCACGCTCGGGCAGCCCACTCTCGCCACGAACTCCACCGTCACCATCACGAACAACGCAATCTTGCAACTCGGTTTCACGGGCACGAACACCGTGGCGAGTCTCGTGACCAACGGCATCACGGCCGGTGCTGGTGTTTATAATGCTAACAATAGTTCACCTTTCATCGGCGGCACAGGCAGCCTGCTCATCCCTAACTCCCAGACCAACGGCTCCGCGGAGGCAGCGGGCGGCGGCTTCACGGTGAACAGCGTGGACGGACATATCCTGACCGTCCGCTTCCATCAGGCGGTGTCATCCACTGGTTCTTCCGCCACCACCATCAACAACTACACGGCCTACGGCAAGGCCATCGGCCCCATCACCATCACCAACGCGACGCTCTTGGACGACAATCAGTCCGTGGCGCTGTATTTGGATTCCGTTGCCGGCGAGTTTTTTGCGGTGGGCGTGTCCAATGTCCTTGATTTCGACGGCAGCAACATTGTGGGTAATGCCACGGGATACTTGACCTCCTTCGTCAGCACCCGCATCGGCACGTCCGGGGATCCCAGTTCGGCGGGCGAAGCAATCAAGATTGGCGGCGGCTCTTATCAAATTGCGGCGAATGGCTCCGACATCGGCGGAACCGACGATCATTGCCATTTTGTGTATGACACCATCACCGGCGATTTTGAAACGATTGCGAACGTCACGCGGCTGGATTTCACCGACAATGACGCCAAGGTTTGTCTGATGGCACGCGAATCCACCGCAACCGGCAGCCGCTCGGTAGCCATCGGTTTCACGCCGCTGGTTCCAGGAATCGGCACCAACCGCGTCGTGATGCTCATGCGGACGAATAACAATGGCGACACCTTTGACTTCGGGGATTCGCCACAGTTGAATTCGCTGGGCTGGCTGCGCATGACGCGCACGGGCAATTTTTTCGCCACGTTTTACGCCACCAACGGCATTGACTGGATTCAGTGTGGCAGTTTCACGAATGTATTTGCCACCAACCTTTTGATTGGTCTGGCGACGACGTCCCATACAAACGGCCAGATGACCACAGCGGGAGCCACCAGCTTCGGCATTGCCGGAAAACGCCTCGGCTCCGATGTGGTTCCCACGTTGAGCTTCTCCTTTGTCGCGAACAACATCATCGCCAAATGGCAGCGCACCCCGCGTGATTACACCGTGCAGGTGACGGACCGGCTGGCGTCCGGTTCGCCGTCCGTCTCCTCCAACCTGCCGGCGGGAGCTTGGGCTTACGTCATGCTGCCGGTCTTCGATACTTCGCTTACTGGAACCAATTCGCTCATGACCACGAACGGGCGCTACATGAGCATCCCGATAAATATGTTTTCCAATAACCAGATGTTTGTCCGGCTGACCCAGGTTGAAAAGGTGATTCCCGACCCGCTGGGCGTCACGGCTGGCATGGTAATCTCACAAAGCGCCGGCAATACCTACGCCACCAACAACGGTGCCTATGCGTTAGGCAGTTTTACCGTCGCCACCAACACGGCGCTCTATGCCATGGAAATCAAGACTAATGCCGCCGTCAATCCCAACACTTACACCACCAACACCACTTACGTTTTGACGCCGTCCAGCAGCACCAATTACACCTTCACCACGGAAGATACGGACAACACGGTTCACACCATCATGCAGCTCCGGAAATATGTAAGCGGCACTCCCCAGTTTACCGGCGTCACCAACACCTTTGGACAGAAAACGAGCGGACACGCACAGGTGAGCGTTGTCGGCGGAGCAAACGTCGGTTACAGCTTCATCATCGCCTCCACCAACAATCCTACCAGTCAAACGGGCATCGTCATGCCCACCGCCTGCAACCCGATTCTTCTGAAAATTAATATGACCGGCCCCTGACGCCGTCAAAACTGGAACTTGAACTGCGTGAAAAACGTCCGGTCACGCGGCGTCTCCTGATGGAGATTCAGCGGGTTTAACCGGTAATCCTGCCCCGTCAGGTTCAGCACCCCCGCCGTCAGTTCCGCATGGCGGTGAAAAAAACGCCAGCCGGCAAACAGGTTGACCTGCCAAAAATCATCTCCTGCCAGCGCCGCGCTGTCGCCGCCATTTTCCTGATGCGTCCACACCGCGCCCGCCTGGGCGAACAGCCCCAGTGGATTTTGGTAGATGACTTTCAAATCCACCGTGTGCAACGTGCCTCTTGAATCCGTATAGACGCTAAAATTTGGATCAAGCACTGCCGCCGCCGGAACCCCGGGAAAACTGTCCTGCAAACGGGCGCGGCTAAAACGATACGTCGCCCCCATCGCCCAATCGCGCCCAATGAGCTGGTGCGCCGAGGCGGCGAGATTCCACTCCGTGAAATCATAACGCTCCTCGAACGTGTCAATGAACGGCCCGCCCGTGCTGTCGAATTCATACGCGCCGACCTGCCGCGAAACTTTTGATTTCAGCAGGCTGCCTTCCAGCGCGAGATAGGTGTGCGTCGGCAATTTTTGCTCCAGCGAAATCCCATAGACCGTGAATAACGCCCCGGCGTTCGCCCCGGCCACGGATTCGGGGATCAGGCTGCGGAACGCCTGATTGAAGCCCGCCACCTGCGACGGCTCCAGCTGAAAACTCTGGTCAAAACTCGCTCCGCCGACCGATTCCGAATAGCCCGCGCGCAGCGTTGTGTCGCGCAGCGGGGTCCAGATGACACCCGCTTTCGGCAACAAATGGTAATGCGCCTGTGAATTGCCATTGACCGGTGCGAGGCGGAAATTTTCTGGAATCACCGACCGGTCATAGCTCACCCCGCCGATAAAACGGATGGCATCATGCGGCTGCCACTGTTCATACGCGTAAACATTTCCGCGCTCAAAGTCGGCGGAAACATCCTGATCCGCCAGCACCGGGGGCAGGAAATCACTCAAGTCAAAACTTAACGGAGACAGCTCCTGATGGTTTCGCGTTTCAAAAGTCCCCTGCTGCCAACGCGCGCCGGCAATCGTCGTGAACCGGTGTGTCTGCCAGATTTGCTGCACCTCGCCGGAATAGACTTCCAATTTACTGCGGTAGTTCATCGTCGTAAAAAACGGCAGGAACTGTGAAATCGGCCCGCCCGGAAAATCGCGGGCAATCACATCCGCCGTCTGAAGCGGATTATTCACCGCATAATCATCCGCCAGCCGGCTGAATAGAAACAGCGTGTCCACACCCGGGGACCATTCGTGATGCAAGCCGGCCACAACCAATGGCTGTTGCTTCTCCGTAAAACGGAAGGGCAAGCTGGCCGCTCTCCCCTGATCATAATACTGAGCTGTGTTGCCACCGCTCGTCTCGCGCAACTCTACTTCCACAAACACACTGTCCTTCGCCGTGAGTTGCTGCTTCAATTTGAAATCGTATAGCGTGTCCTCTAAGTCGCTGTTCGGGCGGTAGCCGTGCGTCTTGGAATAATCCTGTTCAAACGCAAATGCCGTGTTGCCGACATTGCCGTATTCCACCGCCTTCTGATACCAATCGCCGTGGCTTAAATACTTCGTGTCCGAACTCACGCCCACGCGGTCTCTCTCAAACAACTTGGAGTATTCTTGCTGCGACACCTGCGGCGACAGCGTCCCCGCCCCCACCGGCGCGAGCAAATTCGCCACGAGATACTCTGTCTGGAAAGCTGTCTCATAACGCAGATTCACACCGCTCTGTTCCTGCAAATTAAAATAATTGTCCGCGAGAAATTGGTGCGAGGAATAATTCGCGTAATCAGAATTCACCGCCTGCACCGCCTCGCGCACGCCGGTGTCTGTCATGCCCGCGTCGCGATAAATGTTCGCCAAGTTTGCACCGCGCACGGCGCGGTCTTGGTCGAGCAGCAGTTGCGAGCGATAGACTTTGCGGTTGTCATTCAGCGATTGCGATTTTTCCAAATCACGCACGGCGTCGTTCACTTTGTTCTCCTGCTCGTTGAGCAACGCGGAGTAAAGCCACACCGTCGGGTCGTTCGCATCGAGCTTCTGCGCGAGGGCGAATTCTTTTTGCGCGTGTTTGTTGTCGCGCGCATTGGCGAAGGCTTTGCCGAGATAGCTGCGGAGAATCGCGCGCTGCGGTTCCACCGTGGCCGCGACTTGCAAATCCTGCCGCCCGCCCGCCGCGTCGCCGCTGTGGATGCGGAT
>JBEEMY010000138.1:0-6114 GCA_041192415.1 Verrucomicrobiota bacterium
CGCTGGGAGGATCCAGCGTCATGCGATGCGGACTGCGTAGGCCAAGGCAGAAAAATTCCTCCAACACATTCGACTGGCCAACGAACGGGTTGTCGTTGGGGACGAAATAATTTGTCGCAATACCGTTCAACGGCTGACGCGGCGGCGTGTGGCTGATGCTGCCGCCGCGTTTGTCCACATCAATGCGAAAGACTCCAGAGAGCATACTGTTGGTGACAATCTGGGTGTTGACCGTGTTCGCATCATCGCCGTCGGTCCAATACAAAAAACCGTTTGCCGGGTGGAAGAAAAAACCACCGCCGTTATGCCATACGCTGTCACCGGTTTGATCTAAGAAAAGAGTTTCCGAATTTGTCAGCGCCACGCCATTCGTGCCGATGGTGTAGCGGACAATCTTGTCATGATACGCGCCCGTGGAAAAAGTCGGCGGCCGCGTGCTCGAATTACCCTGCACCGTGCCCGGCACCACCCAAGTATAATAGACAAACATGAAACGGTTCGTCGCAAAGCCCGGATGAAACGCCACGCCGAGCAATCCCGAGTCGTCCCAACCCTGACATTGGTTCGTGATGTTCAGCACGAGGGTTTTTTGTGTCGTATTGGAATTGTTCACGAACGTCCACACGCTCCCCTCGCGTTCCCAGACGCACATTAAATTTGTTCCCGGCACACAGGACAACCCAACGGGATTGATGAAAGTCAGGTTGGTAAAGACCGGAACCGCCGACCAAGTGCCCGTGATGACCGGCGAAACAGGCGGCACGACCCCGTTCAAAAAAGGTGCCAGCGGCGGGCGATTCGTCAGGCCATAGGGCTGCGCCGTCGCCAAAGTGTCAGATAACCAGACGAGGGTAAGGCAAAGCAACAGCGCCTTAAGAACGCCGTGCCGACCAGAAACCGTATTTTTAGTGTTTAGAATCAACTGAAAGACAAAATGCTTCAACTGTGCGCCAGTATGGTTTATCAGCGCATTTTCTTTGTCAAAAGGATTCAGCAGCCGCCACGCCAACTTTGGGCTTTGAACTTTGAACTTTGGACTTAATCTTGCCGCCATGTTTCGTCCGTGCATTGACCTGCATGAAGGTAAAGTGAAGCAAATCGTCGGCGGCACGCTCGGCGAGGCCGGCTTGCGCACTAATTTCGTCTCCGAAAAATCTGCCGACTGGTTCGCTGAAATGTATCGCCGCGACCAGTTGCGCGGCGGCCACGTCATCATGCTCGGCGCGGGCAATGACACTGCCGCCCGCGCCGCGCTCGCCGCCTATCCCGGCGGACTCCACATCGGCGGCGGCATCAACGCCAGCAACGCGCGCGACTGGCTCGATGCGGGCGCGTCACACGTCATCGTCACCAGTTGGGTCTTCCGCGAAGGCCGCGTGGACTGGACGCGGCTTGAGGAACTCGTTAAAATTATCGGCAAAGAAAAACTCGTCCTCGACTTGAGTTGCCGGAAACGCGGCGACACTTATTTCGTCGTCACCGACCGCTGGCAAAAATTTACCGAGTTGGAAGTGAACGCCGACACCCTCCAAAAATTTTCCAGCTACTGCGCCGAGTTTTTAATTCACGCCGTGGATGTGGAAGGCTTGTGCCAAGGCATTGACGGCGCGCTCGTGGAAAAGCTCGGCCAGTGGTCGCCCCTGCCGATGACTTACGCTGGCGGGGCAAACTCACTGGCTGATTTGGAAAAAGTCACCCAACTCGGCGGCGGAAAAGTTGACCTCACCATCGGCTCTGCGCTGGACATCTTCGGTGGCAGCGGCGTGAAGTATGCCGACTGCGTAGCCTTCAACCAGCGGCAGAAATAATTCACGGCGCGAACAAATCTTTCACCGTCAGCTTGAATTGAGGCACCAGTTTTTCCTCCAGCCATTCGCTGCCCGCCAGAATGCCCTGCAAGCGCAGGCCAAATTCAAACGCGTGGTAAATCTCCACGTTGTCATAGCGCGGATCCACCATCCATAAGCGCGGCACGCGGATCTGCTCGTAGATTTCCTTTTTCGTCACCGTGTCCGCATGATGATCGTCGCGGCTGACAATTTCCACCGCGAGAAAAAGTTTTCCGCTGGCGGCGGTGACGAGCGCGAGGTCGGGACACAGCCGCGTCGTGCGCGCCACCTGCACCGGCGCCCGCGACACGAGCAGTTGCGTGGTGGCCAGACCGTTGACGCTCGCCGACATCTCCCGGTGCAACCGCGCGCAAATGGCTTCATGGCGTTCGCCCGGCGACAAACGCGGGAGCGTTTCACCATTGAGAATTTCTTCGTAAGGCCGACTCACCCGCCAAGCAAAACATCGTTTGCGAGCGGCGGCAAGCGAACTTCGCGGACGATCAGCGGTGGTTTGAAAAACATTTCCAACGCCCCGCGTAAAATTTATCCTGTCGGCCACATGGGTTTCATCCACAACCACGGAGCGCGGTCTTGAACCTTAAACGCGCGTTGGTCTCGGCTTTAATTAAAATGGTGATGGCGTTGTCGCTGCTGACACTCACTGGCTGCACCAACTTTCAATACCTTAACTTCACCGTGTCGCATCGCGGCTATGTGCCCGCGCGCAACCTGGCTTACGGTTCCGATGCGCGCCAAAAGCTGGATGTGTTCGTGCCCGAATCAGTGAAGCCGAACGGCAAGGTGGTGGTTTTCTTTTACGGCGGTTCGTGGCGCGTGGGCAGCAAAAACGATTATCGTTTCGTGGCACAGGCATTGACCTCGCGCGGATTCATCACGGTGCTGCCGGATTATCGGCTGTATCCGCAAGTGACGTTCCCGGCGTTCATCGAGGACGGCGCGGCGGCCGTGCGCTGGACGCGGGATAACATTTCAAAATTCGGTGGCGACCCGAACCAGATTTATTTGATGGGTCATTCCGCCGGATCGCACACGGCGGCGATGCTCACGCTGGACGCGCATTATCTAAAAGCCGTTGGGCTGAATCGTAATTTAATTCGCGCCACGGCGGCGCTTTCCGGGCCGTATGATTTTCCGTCCTTCCCCGAAAACCGACTGGTGTTCGGACGCGCCACCAACGACGCCACGATTGATCCGAACATCGAGCCGATTAATTTCGTGGACGGCCAACAACCGCCGATGCTGCTGGTGCATGGCTTGCGCGACACCCTGGTGAAGCCGTCCAACGCGGTGAATCTCACCACGCGCATCCGCCAGACGGGCGGCGACGTGGAATTCATCGCCTATCCGAAACGCGGTCACGGCGGCGTGTTGCTGGCGCTCGCGTGGCCGAACCAATGGCTCTGCCCAGTGCTGGCGGACGTGACGGATTTTTTCAACCGGCATTGAGCGGCGCTGCCGAAAAACATTTCCTCCAAGCCGCGCAAAATTTATCCTGTCAGCTTCATGGGTTTCATCCATAAAAAAATTCTTCGTCCCCTGCTCTTCCGGCAGGATTCCGAACGCGCCCACAACGCCGTCGTCCAACAACTCGCGCTAGTCAGCCGCGATGCGTGTTTGCTCGGCCTCCTGGAAAAATGTTTCGGCGCGCCGGAACTGCCCACGGAAGTTTTTGGCCTGAAATTTCCCAACCCCGTCGGCCTCGCGGCGGGCATGGACAAACACGCGGCGGCGGTTCCCGGTTGGGCGGCGCTCGGTTTTGGTTTCACCGAACTCGGCGGGGTGACGTGGCACGCGCAAACTGGCAATGACCAGCCCCGGATGTTCCGCGCGATTCCCGACGAGGCCGTCATCAACCGCATGGGCTTCAATAATTCCGGCGCGGAAGCGGTGGCGCAAAAACTTTCCGCTTGGAAAAATTCCGGAAGCTGGCCGAGCCATCCCATCGGCATCAATCTCGGTAAATCAAAAATCACGCCGCTGGACAAAGCTGCTGGAGATTACGCTAGCTCCTTTCACGCGCTGCGCGACCTCGCGGACTTTTTTGTGGTGAACGTCAGTTCGCCGAACACGCCCAACCTGCGCCAACTTCAAGACAAGGCGGCGCTGGATGAAATTCTAGCGGCGATTCAGGAGCTGAACGGAGACCGAAAGCCAGAAGCCGGCAGCCGGAAACCTATCCTTGTGAAAGTCGCGCCTGACCTGACGTTCGAGGCGTTGGATGAAATTTTGGAACTCGTCGGCCCGCGCAATCTCGCCGGCATTGTAGCCACGAATACGACCATCGCGCGCCCGCCGACGAGCGATGCCGCGCTCCAAAAAATTTACGCGGAGACCGGCGGCTTGAGCGGCAAACCGTTGCGCGCCCGCAGCACGGAAGTCGTGCGGCATCTTTACAAGCAGACGAATGGCAAGCTGCCCATCATCGGCGTCGGCGGGATTTTTTCGGCGGACGACGCGTGGGAGAAAATTACGGCGGGTGCATCGCTCGTGCAGTGCTACACCGGTCTCGTCTATGAAGGGCCGGGACTGGCGAAAAAAATTGTGACCGGCTTGCGCGAAAAACTTTCTGCGGGTGGATTCAAAACCGTCAGTGAGGCGGTCGGCACGGCGGCTTGATTTGGAAGGTGAAAACGCAGCGCGATTTAGCCCGCCATAACAATCGAAGTCATTTTGCCAGCGCGGCCGTCGCGATAAATTTCTTCACCAACTCCGATCCATTTTCTTTCAGCGAGACCGCGCCCACGCGAATCGGCGGCAAGGCCGGCTTGAGCGGAATCAATTTCACCCGCGCTCCAACGATGCACGCCAGACTGCTCGGCACGAGCGCGAGGCCGCGTCCGGCTTCCACGGCGGCGATGATGCCAGTGCCGCCTTCATGCTCTTCGGCAAAGTTCGGCTTGAGGCCGACGTCTGCAAATAGCTTCCTCGTCTCGACGTGATACTCGGGATAATCCTTGCGGTTCAAACCTATCAACGGTTCCGGCGCGACTTGCTGGAGCGTGATGGCTTTCAATTTCGCCAGCGGATGGTTGGGAGCCACCGCCACGACCATCGCGTAGCGGGCGATTTCCACGAAGGAAAGTCCGCGCAACATTTTCATCGGCGGACGCACGGTGAGCGCGACTTGTAATTTCTTCGTGCCGAGCTGCGTGAGCATTTCTTCGGAAGACAAATCATGCAGCGTCACGCGGACGTGCGGAAACTCGCCCTGAAACGCGCGCAGCATCGGCGGCAGCATTTGCACCGTGAGCGATGGCGCGTAGCCGACATGGATTTCGCCACTGCCGCCGTGAGCGACGGCGCGGGCTTTGTTCACCGCCGCCTCGGCGTGGAGCAACACGTCGCGCGCCTCGGTCAGAAAAACTTTTCCCGCCGCCGTGAGCCGCACGGATTTGGCGCTGCGTTCGAGCAATTGAAAACCGATTTCGTCTTCAAGGTCGCGGATCTGGCGGCTCAAGCCCGGCTGGGAGACGTGCAACTGGCGCGCGGCGCGGGAGACATTTTCTTCCCCAGCCACGGCGACGAAGTAACGGAGATGGCGTAATTCCATGCGGAATAATCATAAAGGAATCTCGGCAAAAGTCTTGAAACTTGATTTTGAATAAAGCGGCCATTTCTATTTCCATCGTTGCCCGATGGCGCGGCGGCGGTTTAAGCTGCGAGCCATGCAGCGGGCGAACAACCTGGTCATCGCGAGTTTCCGCAGCCGCAACGGCGAGGCGCTGAAGGTGGCGGAGAAACTTCAGGGCGGCGGCCACGCGAACGCGGCGGGCGCACTGCTGCCCAAGTCCGTGAAGAACATCCCGGACGCGATTGATTACCTGCGCGCCATCCTGCAACCGAAAGCCGGCGCACCGCTGAACTCGATGGAAGGTTTGTTCGCGGGGCTGGAGGCGGGGAAGAGATAAAATCTGCAATGAAAACCTGACCTGCAAAATAAATACGCCTCCAGTTGTCTCCCGTATCTCCCTATATTTTATGAACCATTCTCACTTAAAAATTATTCTTCTAGCTCTGTCATTCGTTGGCTTTGCGGCATCTGCTGGTGATATAAGCACAAACGCGTGGCATCCCAATACAAGGTTATTAGATTTAGCCGAACAGAGGCATGATTCAAATACCAACGATGCTACAAACACATTGGCTCGTGATGTAAAAAAGTTTTACGAGTTATTGCGAGATAAGAAGTGGAAAGAAACTTATAAATTGCGGGCAAAAGCTTTCCGAAAAGATTTTTTAGAGGCTGACTATTTGGTTAGGG
>JBEEMY010000139.1:0-9068 GCA_041192415.1 Verrucomicrobiota bacterium
GAAGCAAACGCTTGTCGGTCGTGTTGAGATAAAACGTATCTTGAGAATCCCGCGCCGGATGATCTGCCGGAGTATTCAGCGCGTCGAAGCAATGATACTCGTCCTCAATCTCCGGGCCGTCAGCGACGGCGAAACCAATCTTGCGGAAGGCGCGCACGATGTCGTCGGTGACCTGCGTGAGCGGATGCAATTTGCCAAGCGCGCGGCGACGACCGGGCAAAGTAAAATCAGTTGGCTCTTTCGGCAACGCGGCTTTCATCTCCAATTCCTCGCGGCGCGCAACAAGCGCGGCTTCGAGTTCGACTTTGGCGGCGTTGATGAGCTTGCCGGCGGCAGGCTTTTCTTCCTTGGAAAGCGTGCCGAGTTGTTTCATCAGCGCGGTAAATTTGCCGTTCGGCCCGATCCACGCGCCCTTGGTCTGTTCCAACGCGGCGAGGTCGGGCGCGGCTTTGAGTTCCGCGAGCGCGGTCTGTTTGAGCGGTTCAATTTCGTTCAGGAACGACATAAATTTTCAAAAGTTTAACCGCAAAGAACGCAAAGAACACATAGAAAATTCGATTGGGAAACTATTGGCATTTAACTTTGCGCTCTTTGCGGTTAAAAAGAAAAACGGGCGAACTTTTCAGTCCGCCCGTCTTTGGAATTTCAGTTGGCTTAAGCCTTGGCCAAGGTGGCGGCGGGCTTGTTCTTCAGCGCGGCCTTGGCGAGGTTCACGATTTCGGTGAACGCAGCGGCGTCAGTGGCAGCGATGTCGGCGAGCACCTTGCGGTCAAGCGCGCACTTCGCGGCCTTGAGACCTTCGATGAAACGGCTGTAGGTCAGGCCGGCTTCGCGGGTGGCGGCATTGATACGCGCCTGCCAGAGATAACGGAAGGTGCGCTTTTTCGTGCGGCGATCGCGGTAGGCGTATTGGCGGCCGTGGTCAACGGCGTCGGACGCGTAACGGTAAAGTTTGGAACGTTTGAGACGGAAGCCTTTGGCCGCCGTCAACATCCGTTTGCGACGTTTGCGGGAGGCGGGGGAGTTGGTGACACGCATCTTAGTAGATAGTTAAAAGTTTAGGTTGATGGAAAAATTATCCGCGATGGCTGAACGGCATGCATTGCGTGATGCGATAGACATCTGTCTTGTCCACCACGGCACGTTTGCCGAGGCTGCGAAGGCGCTTGGCGTTTTTAGTCTGAGCCAAGTGGCGGCGACCCGCGCGTGAGCGCAGGACTTTGCCGGTGGCAGTGATTTTGAACCGCTTGGCTGCGGCTTTCTTGGTTTTGATGCCTTTAGGACGACGCATAAATTTTAATTCAGTAGCAAAAGAGCGCGGAATGTAGACATTCGCGCCCGAGGTTGCAAGCGGGAAATTATTTTTTAACGGTTAAGGTGTGGCTTACGGAGCGTTGGTGCTGATGTTGAGCAAACCACCGGCGGGTTTGATGGCATCCACGGTCAGGCCAGCGTTGAGTTGCGCGAGCACGGAAGGGGTGATGTCCGTCGCCGGATCAGCGTAAAGCACGGCGGGCGTGCCGGTGGAACTGGCCGAGGCGGTGTCCACCACCAGCGTGTAGCTGCCGAGCCGAGCCTTGTCGGCGACGGCTTTTTGGATTTCGCCGACGAGACCGCTGACCATGCGCTGGCTTTCGTCCGCGAGACGGGTTTCAGCTTGGCGTTGGTATTGTTCAAAGGCCACCTGCCGGCTGCTCACGTCGCGGGATTTTTCCGTGGCGGAGGCTTTGCGCTTGTCGCGCTCATCGGCAGAGATGGCTTGGTCGTTGGACTGATCCAGCAACTGCTTGTAATCCTTGCGCGCCTGGTCGAGACCCTCGGCCATGTCTTTGAGTTCCTTGATGAGCTCGGATTTTTTCTTGTCCATGATGGACTGGGCGGTCTTGGTCTTGAGATAGCCGTTGAAGATTTTCTTCATGTCCACGCTGGCGATTTTGGACTGGGCGGAGGCGGTAAGAGCGGCAGCCATCAAGGCGGCGACGATGAGCAAACGTAAATTTTTCATGGGCGAAAAGGAAAACAGAATTTTTTTTGGATGCGAGCAGAAAATCACCGGCGCGGTCAGTCGACGAAATTAAATTTCGAGATGAACGTATCGTTCGTGCCGTTGCGTTTCGGTTGCACGGCGTTGATCACCGGCAAGTTCGTTGAGGTTGTGTTGCCAGCAATGACAATCATGCTTGCTGAATCAATGGCGATGGCGATGCCGGAGTCATTTCCTTTGCCGCCGATATATGCCGAGCCGATTAAACCGCCACCGGCAGCGAAGGCTGTGACGAACGCGTCACTCTTGCCGGAATTTTTGGCGCGCAGGCAACTGTTGGTGCTAAAACTGTTCGTGCCGTCAACGGGGATGGAGCCGATGACCACGGGGAAATTTGTGGACGAGGCCGTGCCGACGACATAGACGTTGCCAAAGCCGTCGAGCGCCACGCCATTGGCGATGTCCTGACCGCGACCGCCGAACGTCTGCGAGTAACTGAGTTCGGCGTTTGCGCCGTTCCAACCCAGCATGGTGAGAAACGCGTTGGTCGCAAACGGGACGCTGGTTTTATTCGTGTGAACGAACGACGACAGGTTGGTGATGGGATTCACGGTGGGGAAGTTGGTGGAGACCGTCCAGCCGACGACATAGGCGTTGCCCGACGAATCCGCCGCCACCGCTGTGGCCACATCTTCATTCGTGCTGCCGAGGAAGGTGGAGTATTGCAACACCAGATTCGTGCCGGACGTGGTGAACTTGGTCACGAAACCGTCGAACACGGCCAGCGGGTTTGTGCGGCCGTTCAAATACAGATAGCTGGTCAGCCCGTTGGTGGCTGGGAAATTTTTCGACTTGGTTTTGCCGACCACGATGACGTTGCCGTTGTTGTAGGCGATGCCGAGGCCGCGGTCGTAATTGGATCCGCCGAGAAAGGTGGAATAATTCAACTGTCCACCACCCGCCGCGATTTCCGTGACGAAGGCGTTTTGGTTAACGTAGGCAGCCTGTGGACACATGAGGCGGTTCTGGTAGGCGGCGGCGGTGACCGGAAAGTTCGTGGAGGTGGTGTAGCCGGTCACGAAGGCATTGCCTGCGGGGTCAACGGCGATGCCGAATGCGGATTCAAATTTATTGCCGCCGAGAAAAGTGGAATAGACGAGCGAGGCCGGAAATTTTGCCGCCATTGAAGCCGCCATGAGTCACTGGGTTATTGGTCGGAAAGTTGGCGGACTGGGTGATGCCAGCGACAAACGCATGGCCGGAGGCATCCACCGCGAGCGCGTAAGCCGCGTCTTCGCTACTGCCGCCAAGATAGGTGCAGTAGAGCAGGGTGTCGCCGCTGCTATTGAAATGAGCCACGAAGGCATCGCCGAGCAGCGTGCCGCCGCCGAAGTTTGTAAACGCACCGTCCATGGCGAACGGCACGCCATTGGTGACCAGCTTCGAGATGGTTTGGCCGGCAATAAAAATAGAATCGTCCGTCGGGTTGACGGCCAAGGCAAAAGCGGTTTCGCCCACGTTGCCACCAAAGTAGGTCGTGAAATCCAAAACCGGATCAATCACTAACGGCTGCGAACGGTCGTAGCTGCCGATGGAAAATGCAGCAGTGTGCGAATCTAAAATCTTGTAGCCCGCCGTTACCGGCGTGCGTTGGCCGGCGATGGTTTGATACGCGACCGGCGGGTGCTGGGTGACGACTCCGCCAGTGAGCGCGACGACGAGTTCGCCCGCTGCGTTGACGGAAACTTTTTTCGCCCCGTCGAAACGGAGGGCGATGATTTCCGGGTTCACCCCGGCGGCGAGTTCAAAATCGTATTCCAGTTTTTCCTGACTGCCGTAATAGACGACGTTCACGCCGGGATAAATTTGTTCGAGCCGAACTTGCGCGAAGGTGGCGATGCCCGTCTGCCATTGCGCCGGTTCGCTACCGATGAAGCGGTTGATTTTGGCGGCGAGCTGGTTGTGCCCGGCCACTTCAGTTTTCAAACTGCCGCCGACAAAGGTCATGCGCGCGGTGGTTGGCTGGCCGTCGGCTTGCCGCAGGGTGAATTCCGCGCCGGTGGTGGTGATGGTGAACTGCGAGTTCGGCGCGTGCGCAGTGAATTGCGCGGCGCGACCGGCTTCGAACCAGAGCGGCAAATTGCCGGGGTTCAACGCTGCCAAAGCGGGCAGGGTGATGGCCGTAGCGAGAACGGTTGCAAAAAATGTCGTGGAGAGTTTCATGTTAGAATTCGCGGCGATAGCCGACACCGAATTGAAATTTGCCGCCGCTGGGGTTGAACTGGTCGTGGCTGATGGGAATGCCGTAGTCGAGGCGCAACGGCCCGAGATGCGGGATGTTCAGGCGGATGCCGAAGCCCCAGTTGTCGCTGTAGCTGCCATCAAAGGAATACTCGCCCTCGGAAACCGCGCCGATGTCGTAGAACAATGCGAAGCGCAGGCTGGGGCCGGTGTCTTTTTCCAAAATCGGGATGCTGTATTCCATCGAACCAAACCAATAGCTGTTGCCGCCGGTGGGTTCGTCAAAGTAACCGCCGCCCGCATCGGGTGATTGCAGTTCGCGGGGCGAGATGTTGCGGAACTTGAAGCCGCGCAGCGAATACAAACCGCCCAAATAATAGCGGTCATAGAACGGCACGTCGCCGCCGGCAAAACCGGCACGGCCGCCGAGTTCGATGATGTGGCCTTTCATCAGTCCGGGGAAATACCAAGCCGAGTGCAATTCCAGTTTGTAGAAAGTTTTGTCGCCAAAGCTGAACTCGCCGGAAATTTCCGAACGCTGTCCGTGGCTCGGCAACTGCACGCTGTTCAAGGTGTCGTAAGCGAGCGAGCCGCCGAGGCGTTGGTAAAGATGATCGCCCGTTTCAGTCAGGATGGATGGCGGGACGTTGGCAAAGTTAACCGTGTTAGGCGGCGTATTGATATCGCCATGCCAGCCGCTGTTCAGCGAAATGCCGATGTTCTCCACCGTGTAGCTCATGCTGCCGATGAGGAAGTCGCTGCCGAGCGCGCGGCTCAAGCTCAAGCGCGCTCCTGTCCGGTCTTCGCTGTAAATATTATTCGGGCTTTCGTAATTCAGGCTGTGCCGGTAGAGGTCAACGCCGAGTGAGAGCTTGCGGTTCAGAAACCACGGCTCGACGAACGACAATTCATAATCCTGCCGCTTGGTGCCGAGCTGCAAACGGATGCGCATCTTCTGGCCCGCACCGGTGAAGCTGGGCGGATTCATCAGGTCAAAATTTCCCTGCGACACTTCGGCATAACCCACGAGCGCATCCACGGAACTAAAACCTGCGCCGACGGTGAAGTTGCCGGTGTTCTGTTCCGTGACATTGACGACGAGATTTTTCCGGCCAGCGATGGGTGGGTCAGTCGGCTCCGGCGTGGCATCCACTTTCTCAAAGTATTGCAAACCTTCGAGGCGTTGCTTGCTGATCTTGACGCGAACCATGTCCATCGTCTCGCCGGGTGAAATGGCGAGTTCGCGGCGGATGACTTTGTCCTTGGTCTTGGTGTTGCCGCGAATTTCAATTTTCTGGACGTAGGATTTCTGCATTTCGTCCAATTGAAATTCCAGATCCATCGTGCTCTTCTCAAGGTTCGGCACGCGCAACACGCGGAGCGCCTGGCCTTGCGAGGCTTCGATGTAGCCTTTCGCGCCGTAAAAATCCTGCATCGCCTCGCTGTCCTTGCTCAAGCCATCGGGCGTAAAGATGTCGCCGGTATCCATCGGCAAGCCATTCGTGCCAAGGTTGCCTTTCAGATGCTCGAAGGCGTGGATGTCGCGCAGACCCTTGACGATTTCCGCATCGGTAAAAATTTTCCCACCGGAGAATTTCACCGCGCCGACTTTGTATTGCTGGCCTTCGTTGACGAGAAATTTCACGTCCAGCGTGTTCGGCTTGGGATGATCCAGCTTCACGTCGGTGACCAGAAAATCCAAGTAGCCGTGGTTGCGGTAGAAATCAGCCAGGCGGTCGCGGTCACCATCAAACTCATCCTGATGGAAAAAACCGCTGCCGGTAATCCAGGAGAACATCCAGCGCCGCGTGGTTTTCACTTCCTTGCGAAGTTGTTTTTCCTTGAAAGCTTTTGCGCCGGGAAATTCCACGTCCACGATCTTGACCTTGGGACTTTCGACGATTTGAAAAGTGACCGCGCCGTGGCCGGTGATCTCCTCGATGTTGAGGATGTATTTCACCTTCGTGTCCGCGAGGCCGTTCTTCTCGTAAAGTTTCTGCATCTCCTGCACGGCGGTGAAGAGCTTCTGCTCATCCAACGCCTCGCCCACCTTGACGGTGAGTTTTTTCTTGAGCTTGGTGTCGGAAAGTTTCTTGTTGCCCTCGAACTTGATTTCCGTGACGCGCGGCCGCGCTTGCACGGTGTAGGTCAGCACCACGCCGCCGGTGTCCGCCGAGTCCACGCCCACGCGGATGTTGTAAAATTGTCCCGTGCCGTAGAGCGAATGCACGTCGTCCTGCGTGAGTCCGGGCACATAGGTCGCGCCGTTCTTCAGCTTGATGTTGGAGCGGATGTAATCCTCGCTGACGGACGAAGGCCCGACGAACTTGATGTCCACGCGGTCAATTTTTGGCCCGGCGGATTGGGCAAACGCGGTCGTTGCGCAGCCCAGTGCGAGGGAAACACCCAGAGGTTTGATGATGGATTTCATTTTTTAACGGTCAACCGGGAACATCGTCATTGCTAAATTTTGCCGCGCTTTCAAATCGTGTGTAAGGCTTCATGAACGTCAGGTTCACATCACCCGTCGGGCCGTTGCGTTGCTTGGCGATCACTAGGCTCACGGGCAAACCATCGGCTTCCACCGCTCCGCCTTCCGCGTCCTCATCCGCATCTGGCTTGTAGAGCAGACCCACCAAGTCGGCATCTTGTTCAATCGAACCTGACTCGCGCAAGTCGCTCATGCGTGGTTTGCGGTTCTTGTCTTTCTCGATATCGCGGTTCAACTGCGCCAGCACCACGATCGGCACATTCAGCTCTTTTGCCAGCGCCTTGATGCCGCTGGAAATGTCCGCAATCTCCTGCTGGCGATTGTCCTGCGAACGTCGCGCAGTAGAGTTTAACAGCTGCAAATAGTCAATCACGAACAGCTTGATACCGTGTTGCTGGTGCAGCCGCCGCGCCCG
Organism: Verrucomicrobiota bacterium; assembly: GCA_041192415.1. Lineage (GTDB taxonomy): Bacteria > Verrucomicrobiota > Verrucomicrobiia > Limisphaerales > UBA11358 > UBA11358. Next base: position 7,132 of record JBEEMY010000139.1, read on the forward strand.
CGCTCGCAACTGCAAAATGCTCAAGCCCGCCGTGTCATCAATAAAAAGTTTCGCCGCGCTCAACCGCCCCGCCGCGCTCGTCAATTTAGGGAAATCCGACTCGCTCATGAAGCCCTCGCGGATGCTCCGCAAATTTACCCGCGCCAGCGAACACATCATGCGCAAGATCAGCGAGGCTGAACTCATTTCCAGCGAGAACACCGCCACCGGCAGCTTGAGTTCCAGCGCGACGTGTTCCGCCATATTCATCGCCAGCGAGGTTTTGCCCATCGAAGGACGCGCCGCGATGACGATCATTTCTCCGCCGTGAAACCCGTCCGTCATCTTGTCCAAGTCGGCGAAGCCCGTGGCCAGCCCGCCCAGTTCACCATTGCGGCCAAAATAATTTTCAATCGTCGCAATCGCATCGTTCACCAGCGTTTTGACCGGAACCATGAGGCCCTGCGCCCGCGACTCGTTCACGCGGAGAATTTCTTTTTCCACTTCGTCGAGCAGTTCCTCGACGTTGCCCTCGTAATCAAAAACTTTTCCCACCACGCCGCTGCACGTCGTGATGAGCTTCCGCAAAAGGTATTTCTCGCGGACAATGTCGAGGTAGTAACTCAAGTTCGCCGCGCTCGGAACTGCGTCCTGAAGTTGCGAGAGATACGCGATCCCGCCGACTTGATCCAAAAGCTGCCGGTCTTTCAACCGCTGCTGCACCGTGATCAAATCCACCGGCATCCGCCCGTTGAACATTTCGGAGAGCGTCTCGTAAATCGTCTGATGCCGCAGATCGTAGAACGCCATCATGCCATCGTCCTTGAGCTTCTCCACGCACTCGCCGATGCATTCATTGGGCGAAATCAGGCAACAGCCCAGCACGCCCATCTCCATGTGCAGATCGTGCGGCGGCAAGCGGTCAATGCTCGGCGCGTTGGCCGTCCGCGAGGACTTTTGGCGGCGCGATTTTTTCAAATCAGTGCCCGCGCCGGCATCGCCACCGCCGTGCATGGGTTCAGAAACGGAATCAATCATAAAAAGTTGTCAAAAATTGCTGTGGGTTTTGCGCTGGCCAGCGGGTTCAGGGTTGGTTAGGCCGGCCTTCCAAGAAATACTTGTTTGCCCATTCTGGAGTTGAAAAAGTCAGGATGCGAACCCAAGTGACTGGCTGCATTCCCGGCAGAGCGACTGACCATTGTGAAAAATCCTGCTGCACCGCTTCCGTAAGCTGGTCATTCGGCCAGCGTCCACCCTTGAGCCTTTCATTTGGCTCAACCGAGAGAAATGAAACGCCCGCCAGTGCGGAGTCGAAATTTTCATGCCGACAATACAACTTGCCCTCAACCACCCGGCAGTCGAAATGATGGCCAGTCAATTTACCTTTGCTGGCAAACGAGGATGCTATCAGCAGTCTGCCCTCGATCACCTTGGCACAAATGATCGCTCCGGACGGATTCGTGGCCAGCCACATTCCTTCAAATGGGCTGAATTCATCATCGTTGGTGCTCTTGCCGGAATCAATCATGACGCATAGGATGAAAGTAAATTAAGAATAGGCAAAAACGTGTTATTAAATCTTAATGACACGTTCTTCACCGTGCCCTCTGAAATTATGTGAATGACTTTTGATTGTCAGTCGAAAGATTTTCTGGATGATACCGAGAAGAATAAATGCAGGCCGAGGGCGGTTTTGGAAGCCGCCAGATTTTTGTTGGTTGCTTTGCTCGCATGGTTGAGTGTGGACCTCAACGACTCACCAACAGCAATACAACTCGGCCTGCACTTGTATTTTGCTTTAAGGAGTTTTTGCAGCAAGCGAAAGTTGTTTTTCTTGTTCACAAGGTGGTTCGTCGCCGAAATTTAATTCTGAAAATCCTATCAATTCTGTCTGCCGCAATTAGACTGCGCCCGTTGCAAATGAACCGCAAACCCTCTCTGCTCGTCATCTTTCTCAC
>JBEEMY010000140.1:0-6083 GCA_041192415.1 Verrucomicrobiota bacterium
GCATCCACGCGGCGGAAGGGTTTTTCATGCGTGACGGAAACCAATTCCCCGCTGTCCACCAGCTTAAGCGTGAGTTCGTCGGGATTTTCCGCCGCGCCCTTGATTTGGACGATTGAGAAAAACTCATTGGGCTTGTCGCCCAATGCGAGCTGGCGGGAAACTTGGCGGCGTTTGGCGGCGGTAGCAGCCCCCTGCTTCTCCACCTTGATGACGTAGCGCGCCCCCAGTTCGTTGGTGGTCACGGAGTCGAATTGCAGCACGAGATACAACGGGGTGATGTTGGTAACCACAACCATCTGCGCGCCGACATGGCTGGCCACGGGAACGAGAATTCCATCCTGGTTTTTTTGCCAGTCCATCGGATTAAACAACCGGTTGGTAGAAGTCAAATCGAGGTTGTAAGCCGAGCGCAAACGGGCTGACGTAGCGGCGGCGGCTGACAAGTCAACCGCTGGCAATTCCTTCGCTTGTGGATTGATGATGCTGGTGGTCAGCTCCGTCAGCGCAGCGTTGTCCGATGAAATGTAAAACGGCATGAAGACCAGCGCGCCGACGAGGCCCGCCAGCACCAAGCCAAGCACCAACTTCTCGTAATGTTTTTTTAAGAATTCCATCTTAATTTTTCGCGGGCGGCGGCAGTAGTTTCACCAGTCCAACTTCCATCGTGACCCGGAGCAATTGTTCTTTCAACACGGTCTGCAATCCGCCTCTGCCAACCGTCGGCACGGCGACCGGTTGGCCGGGTTGGCCAGGTTGGGGTTGCAGATAACCACCATAATTGTTGACGGGCGCACCTTCAATGTTGTTGCGCCCGCCCATGTAGGCCGCATAGCCCGCTGGTTCACCGCCGGGAACCGTTGCTCCTAAAGCTGAAGCGGCTCCTGCCGGCTGAACATTGACCGCGCGCACGATGTAAGCGTTCGTTCCCGTGGCGAATCCACCCATCACGCGGGAAAGTTCCGGCGTGAAACAGCGGAAGGTCAGCACATAAGGGGTAATCACAGAAAGCTCGTTGGTAGCCGGGTGCAAATCCGTATAATCTCCAACCGGGCCGGCCAAATCATCATCCGAAACCCGCACGCGCTGGATGCTATCCAAGGCATTGATGCGCGCCGTAAAAAGCACTTTTGAAACCGCCGCCACTTCGCCTAGCTGCGATGCCAGCAAATCCAAACCACCAGCGGAAAAGGTCAGACGATCTTTTTCAGCGGCGAAGGAAAAATCGTATTTCGGTTGCAGCACCACACCGGCAGCTTCGGCCTCGCGGCGTAACTGGCCAAGCGTTGTCTGCAACGCGCTGGAAAAACTGGCACCACTGACTGCGTGTGCCGGAATCGGAGCCACCGGCGCAAACGAAGTCAGCGCTTTTTCATTCCACGCGCGAACTTCCTTGTCCTGCTCCTTGGCGATTGTGGTGTTGTTCACCTTTTCATTGCCGGGCGAAGGCGTCTGCCCGGTCAATCCCTTGAGCGTGCCCACCACTTCGTTGAGGCTGGTGAAGGCCGTTGAGTTGCGATCCCACGCTTTGTAAATATAGAAGCCAGCGCCACCGAGCAGTCCCAGCGCGACCACTCCGCCGACCACAAAAAATAAATTGCGTTTGACCCAGGCCATATTAGTTCGCCGCCGGCGCTGCCGCCGGACTGGAGTTAAAGGACGGAAAGTTTGTCGGCGCGACATTCACCGTGAAAGTGAAAGTGCCATTCGCCTCGTCCAAAACAATGTTGCCGGTCAGCGAGGTGTCTTTGACAATCACCAGCGTTGAGTTCTTGATTTCACCTTCGACCGCGTTGGCGATGGCCAAATTCGCCGAGGCATCGCCGCTAATCTTGGAAAGATCCACCGAACGGCAGACCAGAGTGACAATGTTGGTATTGGCAACGACCGGCATCCCGTTCGCATCCACCACCGGTTGCGCCGTTGGCTGCGCCGCCATGCCGCCTTCGCCCGGCATTGGCGCGTTGTAACCAGGAATGATTACTCCCGCCGGTTGCATTGTCGGCGTGGGCATCCCTGCGGAAGCAGCTCCGCCGACACCACCGATTCCCGGCGCAAAAATCATCTGCTCAATCCAAACCCCGGCTTCAATGCCCGGCTTTTGGACTGAATACTTTTTCTTGATACTGTCTTCCGAACGAACCAGCGCCCGGCGCATATCCGCCATGAAGTCGCCCCAATAAAAACGCTGCTGCATCCAAGTCGAAAGCTGCGCCGCGTCCGCCTGCGATTTTTGCAAGCTACCGTAGGCTTTTTTGAAGAGATCCACCTTGTGCTGAATGCGATCCACTTCCGGCTGAAGCTTGTTTTTCTCCCGCTCTTTGTTGGCCGCCAGCTTGTTGAACAAAAAGCCGATGGCAAACAGAACCGCCACCATGCTCAACAGGGTAAAGACAAAATATGGTTTCTTCTGGTTGAACGACTGCCAGCGAAGCGTGCTTTCCGGCATCAGGTTCATTTCCACCGGACAATTCGCCAAATTGCGCAAGCCGAGGCCAACCACTTCGCCCAAGCCGTGCGCCACGCGGGACAACTCTTCCAGATTCACTGATGGCGCAATCTGCACGTTACGGAACGGGTTAAAATACTCCACCGGGATGTTCAGCTTTTCAGCGAAGAACTGCGCCGTGTAGGGCATGATGCTCGCGCCACCTGACAAAAATAACCGCTGCGGCGCAGTGCCGCCCTGCTGACCGCGATAAAACTGCATCGTCTGATTGACCTGAATATGCAGTTTGGTCATGAATTGGCGGGCAATTTTCGAAATCGCCGCCTGATGCGCGTTGTCCGGCTCCTCATACGCGCCGCCAAGGCTCACAAACCCTTCCGCGATCTTGATCTTGTCCGCCTCGTCAAATTTCAACTTCGCCTCGTTCGCAAAATCCTGCGTGATGGCGTTCGCGCCCAAATTGATGCTGCGGGAAAAAACTTTGCCCTTCTCGAAGAATAGCAGGTTGCTCGTCTTTGCACCGATGTCGAGCAACATGGTGCAGTCGTCCAATTCGCCGTAGTTAAATTTGAAAGCGTTGCACAGCGCCGCCGGTGACGCATCGCACAAATTCAATTTCAACTTCGCCTGATCCGCCACGCGGAAAAGTCCCTCGACGATTTCCGACTTAATCGCAACCAGCAGCACTTCCAGTTCACCGCTCGCAGCGGAGCCGAGAATCTGATAATCCCAAACCACCTCGCTCAACGGGAACGGCACGTTCTGCTGCGCCTCGTATTGGATGATTTGCCCAACCTTCGCCGCGTCCACCGGCGGCAATTTTACGAACTTGGAAAAAACATGGAAGCCGGGCGCGCAGACGTTGACATTTTTCGCCTTGAAACCTTTTTCCGAAAGCGCTTCTTGCAAGGCGGTCAGGATGGTTTTTTCGCGCGTCGCCTCCTGCGAACCCTCCGCGCCCAACGGCTTGATAACAAAATTGGAAAGCTGCAATCCGCCCGCTTCATTAATCTCGAACTCGGCAACCTTAAGGCTGCCGGCACCGAAATCAACGGTCAAAAATGACTTGGAATTTAGCATTACTGGGTTGCATTAAAGCCACCACACGACCGGTTGTTCAAATCGAGTGATGGCAAGCGCGGATTGTATATGGCGAATCTTCGCACGGGTCAAACAGAAAGCAAAAAATTTTTGCTAAAGCTCATGCAAAAAACGTTGCCAGCGAACGCAGAAAAAAATCCGACGCACACTTTGCACCAGCACTCCCCTGAAACCAACACGCGGTCGGTCGCCCGGATTTTTTACTGAAAAAAAACGGGATGCTGACACAATGCCGCCATGCGTTACATCGAACCTCACGCCCACATGGTCAGCCGCACGACGGACGATTACGAACGCATGGCGCTCGCCGGCTGCGAGGCCGTCTGCGAACCCGCGTTCTGGGCAGGCTTCGACCGCAGCTCCGTAGATGGCTTCCACGATTATTTTTCCCAGCTCACCGAACACGAGCCCAAGCGCGCCGCGAAGTTCGGCCTGAAACATTTCTGCTGGCTCTGTATCAATTCCAAAGAAGCCGAAGATGTGAAGCTCGCCGAGGAAGTGATTGCTCTCATCCCGAAATTTCTCAACCGCCCCAACGTCCTCGGCATCGGCGAAATCGGGTTGAACAAAAATTCCCGCAACGAACTGCGCGTTTTAGAAATGCAGGTGGAGCTTGCCGCGAAATACAACCAACTCATCCTCGTCCACACGCCGCACCTCGAAGATAAATTGAAAGGCACGCGGCTCATTCTCGACGTTTTGAAAAATGATTCACGCATTCAGCCGGAGCGCGTGATCATTGACCATGTCGAGGAACACACCGTGCAAATGGTTTTGGACGGCGGAATGTGGGCGGGCATGACGCTCTATCCTGAAACCAAATGCACCCCAGCCCGCGCGATTGATATTTTGGAAACCTACGGCAGCGAAAAAATCTGGATGAACAGCGCCTGCGATTGGGGCGTGAGCGATCCGCTCGCTGTGCCGAAGACCGCTTTGGAAATGAAAAAGCGCGGGCATCTTGCCCGCGCCATCGAGAAAATTATTTTCCAGAACCCGAAAAGTTTTCTGCGCCAGTCACCGAATTTTAAGTTGGAAAAATAACGGCGACCAAAAACCTGCCGGGTTATTTTTCCAGCACCGGCAGCGTTGAATCTTTCGGACGTTCGACGAAATGCAGAAGGTTGCCTTCCAAGTCCTCGAAGAAAATGATGCGCCCGCCGCCCGCCGCCGCGCGCTCGGCCTCGTTGAATTTCACGCCGCGCTTTTCCAACTCCGCCTTCGCCGCATCAAGCGAATCCACGCGCAACGCCAGATGACGGAAGCCCGCGAGCTTGTTATTGGCCGTGTCCGGCAGCGCCTTGTCCGCCGCGTAAATCTCGAACCAAACATTGCCCAGCGCGATGAGCCCCGTCAGCGGCGTCTGACCATTGTCAAAAACCGGCTGCGCGCCGAGCACGCGTTCATACCACGCCTTGAGCGCAGCAGGATCCTTGGCAACGATGGCGATGTGTTCGACGGATATTTTCATAAGCGTGCGGGAGATTACGATGATTGGCAGGATTTTCAAAAACAAATTCCGTGGACAAAGTTTTTTTCCAAGAATAAAGTCCGCGCACCAAGTGACTGCAACAATGTCCGCAATGACGCCATGAAAAAGCCACTCGTCCTCTGGCTGCTTTGCCTGTTCACATTTTTCTTTTTGGCATCGTTGCTCTTTGGACTGCCTGACATCGCTGCTGCCCGCGCTCTCTATTCCCCCGCTGGTGGCGCCGACCCATTCTTTAATCATTTTTTTGGCCTCATGGCGGATTTACTCCTCGGCTTGGCCAGTGCGCTTGTCTTCGTCATCGGACTGGTGGGCTGTTTCAGAAAAAGAACCAGAACGGCGGCGCTAGTCATGTTGGCCTGCGCCACCGGCTATCTGGGCGGCTGTAATTCCAGGCACACGATTTTGGGGAACCCGCGCCGAGATGCGTTTCTCCAGCTAGGCGAGCGGATGCAGCCGCTTGTCAACGCCATCGAGTCTTATCATCGCGACCACGGCGCTTATCCCGCCACACTGGAATCGCTCGTCACAAATTATCTACCCAAACTTCCCGAAACCGGCATGGGCAGTTACCCCAGCTACACCTACTACACGAATTCCGCTGGAAATCCTTGGATCATCCAAATGCCCGTCGGTTACGGAATGGGGTTTGACCAGTTTTACTATTACCCATTGCAGAATTATCCCGGATGGCCGTATGAACGCATCGGCAAGTGGGCGTATTTTCACGAGTGAATTTTTATTTCGCCCGAAACATTTTCCCGTATTCTGCCCGGACAATTTTATTTTATGAACGCTGAATCTTTTCTCAAACAACGTCTCGTCTGCGTCGCCGTCATCGACAAGACCGACGACGCCGTGCCGCTCACCGAGGCGCTCATCGCGGGCGGATTGAACTGCATCGAAGTCACGTTCCGCACGGCGGGCGCGGCGGAATCCATCGCGCGCATCCGCACGGCGCTGCCCAGCGCCGTCGTCGGCGCGGGCACGCTGCTCACGGCGGACAACGTGAAAGCCGCCGTGGACGCTGGCGCGCAATTCGGCGTC
>JBEEMY010000141.1:0-8096 GCA_041192415.1 Verrucomicrobiota bacterium
ACGCGATGACCAGCGGGATGCCGGAGCGCACGACAATTTTCGCCGCTTCGATTTTTGATTTCATTCCGCCCACTGCGGTGGCGCTGGTCGTGCCGCCGGCCATATCTTCGATGGTAGCGTCAATCTGTTCGATGACGGAAAGCGTTTTGGCATTGGCCGCGCCAAAGTTTTCGATGACACCATCCACCGTCGTGAGAATCACCAATAAATCCGCAGGTAAAAGCGAGGCCACGAGCGCGGAGAGCTTGTTGTTGTCGCCGAACTTGATTTCGGTGAACGACACCGCGTCGTTCTCGTTGATGATGGGAACCACGCCGCGATTCAGCAGCGTCACCAGCGTGTTGCGGGCGTTGAGATGGCGTTCGTGATGTTCGAGGTCTTCGTGCGTGAGCAAAACTTGTGCAACCAGAATACCGTGCACAGAAAATAATTTATCGTAAGCCGCCATGAGCCGCGACTGGCCGACGGCTGCGCAGGCCTGTTTTTCCGCAAGGTCAGTCGGACGCGATTCATAACCGAGCGCGCCCATACCCGCGCCAACCGCACCGCTCGTGACGAGGATGATTTCCTTGCCAGCTTTTTTCAAGGCGGCGACCTGCGCGACGAGCTGTTCCAACTGCGCGGGATCAATCAGCTTCCGGCTGTCGGTGAGGACGCCGGTGCCGAGTTTGACGACGATGCGCGAGGCAGATTGGAGCGAAGCACGATGCACGCAGAGACGTTAGAAAATTTTGCGGCGGCAAAAAAGGCAAAACTCCGCCCTCACTTCAAATTCACCGGCATGACGAACGAATTGAAAAATCCATCGCTCCGCAAGGCAATGAACCCGACCAGTCCGGCTAGGTCAGCGGGGGTCTTGATGTTCGGGACGACCCAATTCTCAATGCCAATGTTTTGCTCGCGGTTGTTTTTCGCGTCGGCGAGATCAATGTATTTCGCCGTGCCGATGGAGATGTTGAGCGCGTCAATGCCTTTGAACTCCAGCCCGGTTTGTTTTTTTATTTCAGCGAGTCCCTGACTTTTGGCGAGCTGTTCTTTGTTCGGCAGCGACGGCACGGCGAGGCCGAGTGAAAAAATATTCGTCCGGCCCGCCGCGTTTTTCACGATGTCGAGTTCACCCAAGTTGAAACGTAAAAGAGTGACGTGGATTTCATTTTTGGCGAGCGCGGCGCGGTCGTATTCCACATGAATTTCCGGGATGGTCAGAAATGGCGTGCCACCAAAGTCGGCCGGATTATGGATTTTCAGATCCTTGATGGTCATCACCGGTTCGAGCAGTCCGAGATGAAACTTGCCAATTTCCGCTTCCAGGCCGGTTTTGGCGCGGATGTTTTGCACCATCATCACGCGCAGAATTGTGTCGAGCGAGAGTAGGAAAATGACAAGCAGCACCACGCCGAGCAGGAACAATCCGAGCAGCCATTTGAAAATGCGCTTCAACATGGCCGTCACGATAGACAATTTTTCCAATCCGGCCAAATGACATTTGACAGCGGCGGTGGTGAAATTCATTTTTGCACGATGAATCTGACTGAATCCCGCTGGTTGCCCATCGTGTTGCTGACCGTCTCCAATGTTTTCATGACGTTCGCGTGGTATGGGCATCTGAAATTCAAAGGCAAGCCGCTCGCGCTCGTCATCCTCGCGAGCTGGGGCATCGCGTTCTTTGAATATGTCCTCATGGTTCCAGCCAACCGCTGGGGTAGCAGCAGCTTCAGCCCTTACCAACTAAAAATCATCCAGGAAGTCATCACGCTCACGGTCTTCATCGTGTTTGCGTTCCTCTACTTCGGCGTGCGGCCGGCGTGGAATCACGTCGCGGCCTTCGCGTGCATCCTCGCGGCGGTGGCGTTCACGTTCTGGCCGAAAACATGAACCGCCAAGACGCCAAGAACGCCAAGGGAAAATTCAAACAAATAAATTGAGAAAACCATTGTCGGCTCTAAATGTTATCGCGGCACTTTAATTTCCGGCATTAAAACTTGGCGGCCTTGGCGCCGTGGCGGTTAAAGCGTCGGTAAAACTCGCTTGGCAGTGCGGCTCCATTCTGTTTAATTGGCCGCGCCCGATGACCAAAATTTCCTCCACCCTCGCGTTGTTCGTTGCTGCCATGATTTTTTCCGTTTCGCCGCGCAGGAAACGCTGCTAGAAGTGATGCCGTTGAGCGCCCTGTTGCCCGGCACGGTGGAGGGCCCGCTGGAATTTGATCCCGCCACGAAGCGCTGGAGCGGCACGAACGGCGTGTTCGTTCGCTACGGCAATACGGTGCTGACCGCGAATGCCGTGTCGGTAGATTCCAAAGGCGGCGAAGTCGAAGCCGATGGCAATGTCCGCATCGAATCCGGCAGCGAAATCTGGGTGGGCGAACACATCAACTACAATTTCAAAACCAAGCAGATGCGCACCGAGCAGTTTCGCACGGGCAAACCGCCCGTTCTCGCTGGCGCCACCGGCCTCACCGGCAACAGCAGCAACGATGTCTATGTTGCCAAGCGCGCGTTCGTCACCACGGACGACATTGAGAACCCCGCCTACCGCGTCCGCGCCAGTTCCATCAAGATCGTTCCTGGAAAATATGTGCGGATGTGGAACGCCGTGCTGCTCGCGGGCAACGTGCCCGTGTTTTATTTTCCGTATTACCAGCGCAGCCTTGGCCCGAAGTCCGGCAATTTTAATTTCACCCCCGGCTTCCGCAGCAGTGACGGCGCCTATCTCTTGAGTTCTTACGACTGGTTTTGGGGCGATGTCGCTGACGGCAGCCTGCACGCCGACTATCGCGCGCGGCGCGGGGTGGGCGTTGGGCCGGATGCGTTTCTGCACCTCGGCCAATGGGGCGAAGCTTCCGTGAAGTATTATTACCTGCACGATGAAGAGCCGGACTACAACGCCAACGCCTTTCCGTGGTTCAGTCCCATCCCGCACAACCGCCAGCGTTTCTACGGTGACTGGCAGGCCACGCCCGCTACCAACCTAAACATCAAGGCGCTCATCAATTACCAGACCGACCCGCTCGTGCTGCGCGACTTTTTCTCCGGCGACTACGAGGCGAACCCGCAGCCCAACTCATTTTTTGAAATTCAAAAATACTGGAACAACTGGAGTCTCGATGCCCTCGCCACGCCGCGCGTGAACAGTTTCTTCAGCCAGATCGAGCGTCTGCCCGACGTGAAACTCACCGGCTACCGCCAGCAAATTCTCGACACGCCGCTTTACTACGACAGCGAAAGTTCCATCGCCTGGAACCGCAGTTACGCCGCCAACACCACCAACGGTTTCTACTGGCTCACCAACGGCTTTTACACTGACGCTGCACTGCGCGCCGACACCTACCACCAAATCACTTTGCCGTGGACTTTCTTCCGCTGGCTGAACGTCACGCCGCACGCCGGCGCACGCTACACTTACTACAACCGCCACGCGCTCGCCACCGGCGACACCGATGAAATCAACCGCGCCGTCTTCGACACCGGCATCGGTTTCGGTTTCAAATCCTCCGCGCTCTGGACCGATGCGAAAAATTCTTTCTTCGAGGTGGACGGCCTGCGCCACATCATCGAGCCGACGGTGAATTACGAATTTGTTACCCGCCCGTCCACTGTCGGCGGCATTCCACAAATGGATGGCGAGATGGGCGCGCTGCTGATTTCGCCGATTAACTTTCCTGACTACACCAGCATTGACGCGATTGACACCATGAACATCGTCCGCTTCGGCCTGCGCAATGTGGTGCAGACCAAGCGCGATGGCCAGCTCGACGACCTCGTGAACTGGAACCTCATGCTCGACACCCGCCTCGACCGCCCGCACGGCCAGAGCGCGCTGAATGATTTGTATTCTCAATTCGCCATCCGCCCGCGCTCGTGGCTCACCGTGGAAGAAAAACTCCGCTACGACATCGAAGCCGGACACCTGAACCTCTCCTTCCATCAAATCACCTTCGATCCGAGCGACCGCTGGAGCTGGGGCGTTGGGCATCTCTACATCCGGGGCGGCGAATGGGGCAACGGCCAGTGGGCGGAAAATAATTTCCTGACCAGCACCATGTTTTACCGCCTGAACGACAACTGGGGCGTGCGCGCCCAGCACGACATCAACATCAAGACCGGACGTTTGCAGCGGCAAAACTATTCCATCTACCGCGACCTGCGGAGCTGGACCGCCGCCCTCACCTTCCGCGTGCAAGACGATGTTGACCGCTCCGCCGATGTCACCATCGCCCTGCAACTCTCGCTCAAAGCCCTACCCCGCCATCGTGGTGAAGGCGACAGCGTGAACCCGCACCGCCTCGTTGGGGAATAATTTTCTGCCGGAGCGCGGACCGCCTTGTCCGCGTGTTAGTGGATTGGAAAAACTTTTAGAAAGTTGCCCATGCTCCGCGTCACTCGCGCGGCAGCGAAACAATGAAGACCGACCCCTGCCCCGGCTCGCTATGAACTTCAATCTTGCCGCGATGCTCTTCCACCACCCGCTGGCAGATGGCGAGGCCCAGACCCGTCCCGTTTTTTTTCGTCGTGAAGAATGGCTCGAACAGCCGTGATAAATTTTCTTTCGTGATGCCCATGCCCGAGTCGCGGATAAACACCAACAGATGCGCCCCGGCCGTTTCCGTGCCCACAGTGACTTCGCCGTTGTTGCCGACGGCCTCCGCCGCATTCAGCAGCAAATTCATGAACACCTGTTGCAACTGTGATTCATCCGCGCGGATCGTATCCGGCGCGGCGTGGAAATCGCGCTTCAAAGAAATCATCCGCCCCTTCATCTGGTGTTCCAGCAACCGCAGCGCATGATCCAGCAAATCGTGCGTGCTGGTCTTGGAAAACGCCGCTGGCTTGGGTGAGGCAAAGCGCATCAACTGCGTCACGAGCGAATTGATGCGGCCCAATTCTTTCATCACCACCGCCGCCATTTCTTTGTCCTCACCCTTGGCCGCGAGCAGTTCCACAAACGTGCTGATGGCCACGAGCCCATTCTTGATTTCGTGCGCCGCACTGGCCGAGACGAGCCCGAGGTTGGCCAGCCGATCCAGCCGACGAAGGTTTTCGGAAAGATCGCCGGACGCGACGGGTGGATTCGCCGTCGCGCTGCTGGTGCTGGTTTCTAAATGTGAGTTAGGCATCGTAACTTTGCGACGCCCCTTCTGACCCCGTCGAAAAAGTTTTGGAAAAATTAACAGCGCCATCGTAGTCGGATTTCGCCGCGCGACCAAACAAAAAACATCCGCCCGCTGCGTTCACACGATTGGGGTGACTTTTCCCCGCGCACGGCTAAAATGATTGCCGCCGAATGAAAAACATTTTCCACTCCATCGAATCCGTCCTCGCCGACATCGCCAAAGGCAAAATGGTCATCGTCGTGGACGATGCCGACCGCGAGAACGAGGGCGACCTCCTCATGGCCGGGCAATTCGCCACGTCCACCGCCATCAATTTCATGGCCAAGCACGGACGCGGCCTCATCTGCGTGCCGACCACCGGCGAACGCCTCCAGCAACTCGGCATCGAGCGCATGGTGAAACAGAACCGCGAAGTCTTTCGCACCGATTTCCAAGTGAGCGTGGACGCCGCCAAAGGCATCGCCAGCGGCATCAGCGCCGCCGACCGCGCCAAGACGATTCAAATCATGGCTTCGCCGACCGCTGTGCCCGAAGACCTCGTGCAACCCGGCCACGTTTTCCCTCTCCGCGCCAAATCCGGCGGCGTGCTCCAGCGCGCCGGACATACCGAAGCCGCCGTGGACCTCGCCGTGCTCGCCGGCGCACGCCCCATCGGCGTCATCTGCGAAATCATGAATGACGACGGCACGATGGCGCGTTTGCCTGCGTTGCTGAAATTCGCGAAGAAACATAAACTAAAAATTTGCACCATCGCCGACCTCATCGAGTTCCGCCGCACGCGCGAAAAATTGGTTGAGCAAATCGAAGTCATCAAGATGCCCACGGACTACGGCGACTTTGATTTGCACCTCTACCGCTCCAAGCTCGACGGCGAACATCACCTCGCTCTCGTGCGCGGTGAGGTTTCCGGCAAGCCCGGCGTGCTCGTGCGCGTCCACAGCGAATGTCTCACCGGCGATGTCTTCGGCTCGCGCCGTTGCGACTGCGGGCCGCAACTGCATCAAGCCATGAAGCAGGTTGCCGACGCCGGCTGCGGCGTGATTCTTTATATGCGACAGGAAGGTCGCGGCATCGGCCTTGCGCCGAAGATCAAAGCCTACAAGTTGCAGGAGTCCGGCCTCGACACCGTCGAAGCAAATCTGAAACTCGGCTACGGCATGGACCTGCGCGAATACGGACTCGGCGCGCAAATCCTCTGCGACCTCGGCCTGAAAACCATCCGCCTGCTCACGAACAATCCTAAAAAAGTTGTCGGCCTCGAAGGCTACGGATTAAAAATCGTCGAGCAGTTGCCCATCAAGGTGAAGCCCAACCCGCACAACGAACGCTACCTGAAAACCAAGCGCGAGAAGCTGGGGCATTTGCTATGAAAGCTAAATAGCTTTCAAAAACTTCCCCGCCATTTTCTCCAGCGCATCAATCCATGCCGGATGTTCGTTCATGCACGGGATGCGAGTGAATTCCTTGCCGTTGCCCGCCATAAATTGCTCGCAGCCGCGCATGCCGATTTCTTCGATGGTCTCCAAGCAGTCGGAAACGAACGCCGGGCAGATGACGAGTATCCGCTTCTTGCCTTCGTTCGGCAGGCGCGCGAGTTCGTAATCGGTGTAAGGCTTGAGCCACGGGTCTTTGCCGAGCCGCGATTGGAATGAGACCGAATATTTTTCCTTTGGCACGCCAGCGAGCTTCACAAATTCACGCGTGGTGGCCAGACATTGAGCGCGATAGCACGTCGCATGAGCCTTGCTCGCGACCTCGCAGCAGTTCTCCACCTTCAAGCAATGGCAGCCGGTCGGGTCGGACTTCGTCAGATGCCGCTCCGGGATTCCGTGATAGCTGAACAGCAGATGGTCGTAGTCCTTGAGATAATCCTTCGCGCTCGCGACGAGTGCCGCGATGTAATCGGGCTGATCGTAATACGGCGGTTGCACCGTGAGCTTCATCTGCGGCGCAAGTTTCTTGGCGACATCTTGCACACGCACCACGGCAGATTCATAGCTCGACATGGCGTAATGCGGAAACAGCGGGATGAGCAACACTTCCGTCGCACCCTTCGCCGCCAGATTTTTCACGGCGGATTCGATGGACGGATTCTGATAACGCATCGCCAGTTCCACGGGCACGGTGACGCGCTTTTGCAGCAGAGCCTGAACGTGCTGGCTCGTGACGACGAGCGGCGAACCTTCCTTCGTCCAGACTTTTTCGTAGGCATGGCCGGATTCCTTCGGACGATTGATCAAAATCAACCCGACCACAAACCGCCGTAGCAGCCACGGCGTATCAATCACGCGCCCGTCCATCAGAAATTCATTCAGATACCGCCGCACATCCGGCACGGACGGTGAGTCCGGCGAACCGAGATTGACGAGGAGAATTGCTTTGCTCATAAAAAATTCCGCCACAGATAAACACAGATGGACACAGATTCAAAAACTCTTTTCGGAAACAATCTGTGTTTCATCTGTGTTTATCTGTGGCTAAAAAAGTTTTCCCCACGCGTTCCGCGATGTTCACGCCCGAAACAATCGAGTCGCCCAGCGAAACCCCGTCGCGGTAATGCCCGGCGAAAAAAAGATTCGGCGTCTTGGCTTCGATGTCATTCAGCAAGTCGCGGTATTTGCCGTAGCCGACGTTGTATTGCGGAATCGCCTTCGGCCAGAACGCCGTGTGGACAAATGTCGGCTGGCCGCGCACGCCGAGCAGCACGCGCAAATCTGCCAATACCAGTTCGACCAATTTGTCCGGTGGCAACGAAGCCAGTTCAGGATAACGCGCGCCGCCGATGTAACTCGTCATGGCGACGCGACCGGCGGGCGCACGATTCGGAAACAAAGCCGAGGAAAAAATCGTGCCGAGAATTTTGAAGCCCTCGATCTTGGGAATCAGCATTCCAAATCCGGCGCACGGATGTGTGACATCTTCACGGCGGAAACCCAGAACGACGCTCGCCACCGGCGGATAACTGATTTCAGAAAGCAAGCGG
>JBEEMY010000142.1:0-6060 GCA_041192415.1 Verrucomicrobiota bacterium
AGTTCCAGTTGCGCGTAGAGGTTGGGGTTGCTCTGGTATTGCGGCAGCAGCTTGGTGAACGCGTTCGCCTCGGACTCGACGGCGGAAACAAAACGGGTGCGCGCGGATTCGGCGGCGTTGGTGATGGACGCGGCCGACGCGCCGGCCTGGCTGGCAATGCGATTCGCCTCGCTCAACGCTCCGTTGATAAGCGTGTCGCGGTTCTGACGCGCGGTGGTCACGGCGGCGAAAACATCTTTCAACTGGCGCGGCGCTTTGCTTTCCACCTGCACTTGGTCAATCACCACGCCGAGGTGCTGGCGCTCGGAGAGTTCGGCGACGTGATGGCGGACGGCATCTTGAAAACCACTGGTGTCGCGCGTGAGGATGTCGTCCACATTGAAACGCGCGGCAGTGAGGATGAGGGCGTTGTTGGCGGCGTTCTGCACGGCGTTGGAAATGCCGTTGAGGTTGAATTGATGATTGGTTCCGCTGGTGAAATTAAAAATCGCCGTGCGCGGGTCGTCAATGTGATACGAAACCGTGGCGCGGGTGTGGATGATGTTGCGGTCGGCGGTGACGACGTAGCCTTCAAACATCGGATTGAGCGACGGCCCGGCGGGCGGCTCGGTGCCGGCGAGTTCCATCTCCGGCGTGGTGAGATACCAGCCGACGGTGGAGGAAACTTTCTGGATTTCCGAGATAGGAATGCGGACGACTTCGTCAATCGGATATGGCAACGACCAGTGCAGACCCGCGCCGAGGAGCATCTTCTGGCCTTCGCCCTGCGGCTTGCCGAAGCGGAGGATGACGGCCTTTTCCTGCGGCCCGACGGTGAAGAATCCCGCCGCGAAAATAATGACGACGAGCGCCACCATCGCGATCTTGACGATGACAAAGCTGCTGCGCAACGCCTCGGCGAGCGCCTGCGAACCGGCGTCGCGCATTTCGGGGGCGTGTGAATGATCGTGGTCGCTCATGGCTCAATCACTTGGAGTTCGCCGGCAGTTTCTGGAACAAATCAAACGGCGGCGTGCGCTCGTCGAAAATCAGCGTGGACTTCTGGTTCAGCGAGGCTTTCAACGCCTCGAGCTGCAACTGGAAAATGGCGAGTTCGGGATTCTGCTGGAACACGGCGAGGGTCTTCGCAGCCTCGGCGTTGCCTTCGCCTTCGATGCGCGTGGCGGCGGCTTGGGCATTCGCGAGCACATCGGCGGCCTGACGTTCGGCGGCGGACTTGATCTTGTTCGCCTCGGCCTCACCCTTGAACTGCGCTTCGCTGATGTATTTCGTGCGCTCGGATTTCATGCGGTCGAACACCGTCTGCGTGACGCTCTCCGGCAGGCCAAGTTTTTTCACGCCGAGATATTCGATGCTGATGCCGTAATTATGCGTGGCGAGTTCGGTGGTCACGGCGGTGCGGATTTCCGATTCAATCGCTTCCAGTTTCAAATCTTGCGGATTGGAATTCACGAAGTCGGCGAGGTTGTGCTTGCCGATGACCGCGGCCTTGGCGCTGCGGAGCATGGCTTCAAGCTGGCGCTGCGCGGCGGCGACGGAACCACCGGCGAACTTTGGAAAAAATTCCTTCGCATCAGAAATTTTCCAGCCGACGTAAACGCTCGTGAGGAGCATCGTGTTGTCGGCGGTGAGGTTTTCGCTAAACTTGTCCTCGAAATTTTGCACGCGCTGGTCGAAGCGATAGACCTGCTGGATGGGCCACGGCCATTTGAAATAGAGGTTCGGCTGGTCAATGTTCGCGGCGGCGGGCTTGCCAAAAGTGGTCAGCACGGCGACTTCCGACTGGCGCACTTGAAAGGTGAATAGCAGCAGCGCAAAGATCACCACCAGCACGGCGGCGATGACGAGGGTTAACAGATTTTTTTTCATGGCGTGTTGGTGACGTTAAGAAATTCGAGGTCGGCGCGGACTTTGTCTTCGAGGTTGAGGATGATGACGTCCTGCGTGTTGGTGGTGAGCAAAACATATTTCCGCGCGCCCTTGGTGGCGGCGGCGAAGCTCTGCAAATAAAGGCGCTGGCGATAAACCGACGGCGCGGCTTTGTAGGCTGGAATCTGGTTCGTGAACAATCCGGCGCGAGCGTAAGCGGAGCTGATCTGCGTGATGCGGCGGGCATCGGCGACATTCGTGGCGGTGAACGCGGCGGCTTCGGCGAGCGCGTTCGTGCGGATGGCGGCAGCTTCGGCGTCGAGGATTTTGGCGAGGCGAGTTTGCTCCGCACCGACAACTTTTTCGTAAGTCGCCGCGACGTCGCTGGCCGTCGGCGGATGAATGTCTTGCAAGCCGACGAAAACAATTTTTGCGCCCAGCGAGCGAGCGTTGGCCGAATTCTGAAGGCGTTCGCGCAACGCGTCCGCCGCCTGCAACCGGCCTTGCGACAGCACGTCGTTCAAATCCACACCGGCGAAATAATGGATGACTTCGCGCGTGGCCAAATCTTCCAGCAGCTTGTCCGGCTCGCTGTTTTTATAGACCCAGTCGGTGACGTTCGTGATTTGAAACTGAATCGGGATGCTGACGGTGATTAGGCCGATGGTCTGCGCCTTGGCCGCGTCATTCGTGCCGCTGCTCGCCGTCGCCGACGTGACGGTGGCGCGGTTGGCGACGAGGAAGTTTTCCTCCTTGTTGTGGCTGACGGTCCAAAGGATTGTGTTCGCCGATTCGCTTTGCTCATCGGGCGTGTAGCCGACGGCAAAAGATTGAATCTGCTCGGTGCGGAAGCGATAAACTTTGTCCATCGGCCACGGCAATTTGAAATGCGCGCCTGCCGTGAGCGTCTTCACCGGCTTGCCAAAATGTTCCAGCACCGCTTGTTCGCCCGCGTCCACAAAGACAAACATCGTGGAGACGACCAGCACCGCCAGTTGGATGAGCAGCAGCACGGCGAGATTTTTTTGCGCCGCCTTGAAGAACCACGTTTCGGAAACCTTGAATCCGAATTGGTAATCCAACGTCTGCGCCGCCGTGGTGAACAAACTTTCCGGCTGCGCGAAAATGCCGACGACGCGGCTTTCGTAAAGCGGGCGGGAAATTTTCCCCTTCACGCGTGGACGATACATTTCCAACAAGAGCGTCAGCAGATTTTCCAGCGCCATCAAGCCGAGCAGCACGCACAGGCCGCGAGCCATCCAGAAATCAGCGTGCGGAAATTTCAGTTCCGTGCCCGCGATGCCGAGCGCGACCAGCGCACAAACATAAGCGCCCGCCAGCAGAAAACTCGCGCCGGGGCGCAGCAGCCGGTGATTTTCCAGCCGCGCAATCGTCACGGAGAAACGCCCAAGCAAAAACAGCAGCAGCGCGAAGATGGCGAAGAGTGAAAGCGACGCGGTGGCGTGGGCTTCGTTGATGATTCCCGTGGTTTTGCCGCTCCAAACCCAGACAAACCAAGCGCCCGCGCCTTCGAGCAGCAACAGCAGGATGGTGAAGCCGGGGACGAAAAATTTCTCAAATTGCTGGCGCGCATTCTGCGCCGGGAAACTGCCGCCGTCTTTGGATTCAAACAGTGATGCGCCCCGGCTGCTGGCGAGTTCGTCGAGCTCTAGTTTTTCTGCGCGCTCATTTTCTTCGAGCCGCATCTGGAACCAACTGATGCCGGCCACGATAATGCCGAGGCCGAGGAAGATGGACGCCGCCTGTCCGGCCAGCGAGCCGGCAAAGGTCGTGACGCCGAGGCCCGCGAGAAAAACCACCAGCGCGACTGCGAGGTTTACCTGCCCGTTTTTTTGGATGTTGCGTTCCATTTGTTTTTGACGAGTGACGAGTGATGCGTGATTCAGGCCGCCGCTTCACGCATTACTCCTTACTCATCACGTTTTGTTTTTAGCTCAATTCTCGTTCATCAAACAGCATCACGCCCACGGCCAACGCCGCGCCGACGTAGCAAACGGCATAGCCGAGCGCTTTGCCGACGTAATCCCAATGAAACGTGCTTTTGCCAGCATCAATGGCGTCGGCGAGCCAGAAAAGCTGCCAGTTTGGAATAACACTGTAAAGCGTCGAGGCCCACAGCGAACCGGTTGCCGCTGGTTTGCCGAAGAAATAATCCGACATCAGCCCGACCAGAAACACGGCGGAGCAAATGGAGAGCGTCGCAATCATATCGAAGCGCGTGGAGCAAGCGAGCGCGATGGCGGCCAGAATCCACAACGCGAGCAAAATTAAAATTCCTGCGGGCAGCAGATTCCAGTTCACCGCCGCTGCCGTGCCGAGGCTTTGTTGCTGATGAGTGAAGTTAAAAATGGCGAAGGCCGCGATGGTAGTCAGCGCGAGCAGGGCGAACACGGCATCGCTCACGAACGGGCGGCGTAGGAAGAAGTTGCTAAAACCGGCGAGCGCGTAAGCCAGCGCAATAGCGCTGCCAAAAATGCTGATGGCCGGCAAATCCGTTTTGCCATACGCATCGAACGCCATGCGGCTGGCGAGCAGCACGCCGATCATGTTCACATACGTCAGCAGCAGCAGCGCTGCGGCCAGGCCGGCGAACTTGGCGAGGAGAAATTGCGCGCGCCCGACTGGCTTGGACAGCACCGCGAGCGCCGTGCCGCTGCGAATTTCCCGCGCCAGCGAGGACGACGCGCTCAACACCGCGCCGAAGAGTCCTGAAAGCAGCATCACTGCGAGCGTGGAATTCTGGACGAGCTTGGGCTCATCGCCGAACGCGAAGTAATACGGCACGGCGAGAAAAATCTCGAACATGACGGAGCCGGTCATCAGCAGCAGAAAAATCGGCTGCCGGACCAGTTCCATGAACGCGTTGAGCGAAATGGTGATGAATTGCCGCATCTAAAGTTTTGAAATTCTATGCGCCCGCAGATGGATTGCCAATGGTTAATCTGACCGCACACCTCTGGCCGCGCCTGAATCGCACTCTAATTTTCTTGGTGTGTGGACGCGTGGTGGAAAGATTTGTTCAAAAATGATTTAGAGTTTTCCAGCCAAACACTGCGTGCCACGGCTGCGCCTCGCGCGGTTTCCTAGTCGCCGTGAAAATTTGGTTTTCCCTTGCGCGTTCCGGCTGTGTGCTAAATGCTCTCCCCACAAATCTATTCCAATAATTTTTTTTATGCGCGCTGAAACTCTCGCCAAACTGATCGGGGTTGCCATCCTGATTTTCATCCTTGTCATCGCGGCCTCCTCCGCCAGCTATGTGGTGCAGCCCGGCTATCGCGGCGTGGAGGTCACGCTGGGCAAGGTGTCCACGGTGTTCAAGCCGGAAGGCTTCGGCTGGAAGACGCCGTTCATCACGCACATCTTGCCGGTGTCCATCCGTCAGCAAACGCGCGAACTGGTGGCGGATTGTTATTCCTCGGACTTGCAACAAGTGAAGACCGAGTTGCGCGTGCTCTACAAAATTCCCGAAAGCTCGGTCGTGAAAATTTATCAGCAGTTCGCCGGCGACCCTTTCGACAGCCTCATCGCGCCGCGCGTGCAGGAAGCTTTGAAGGAAGCCACCGCCTTGCAGAGCGCCGAGCAGATTGTGAAACAACGCGAGTTCATCAAGTCCGCCGCGCTCGTTGCCGCCCAGAAAAAAGTCGGTGACATTGTCATCATCGTGGACGTAGTCATCCAAAATATTGATCTCTCGCACGAACTGGAAACCGCCATTGAATCAAAGATGGTCATGGAGCAGGAAGCCGCCAAGGCGAAGTTCACGCAGGTCAAGGCGCAGATTGAAGCCGACACCGTCGTCATCAAAGCCAAGGGCGACGCGGAATCCATCAAGATTCGCGGCGAAGCCCTCAAGCTCACGCCCGCCTTCATTGATTTGCAGATTGTGGAAAAGTGGGACGGCCGCGCGCCGCTGTATGTCGGCGGTGCCAACGGTGGCGGCGTGAATATGCTGCTGCCGGCGGCGGATCTGAAAAAATAATTCGCGGCCGAGCCATGAACCCCCGTTACGCTTTCATCTTCAAACTGCTGGGCGCGGTGCTGGTGATTTTATTGCTAGCCCTGCTGTTCTCGCCGGTGATGAAGTTTGTGGAAATGGCCGCGCGCGAGCTGGTCTATTTCTGGTGGCTGGTTCTGTTGCTGCTGCTTGCCGTGTGGCTCATCTGGGGGCTG
>JBEEMY010000143.1:0-6009 GCA_041192415.1 Verrucomicrobiota bacterium
GCTGCCGAAGAGGATGAGCGGGAATTGCGGGATGCGCTGGGTCTGCACGAGCGTGAGCACTTCAAAAAATTCATCCAGCGTGCCGAAGCCGCCGGGCATGAAGACGAAGCCGAGGCTGTATTTTACGAAGCAGACTTTGCGCGCGAAAAAATAATGGAAGTGAACCGGCACGTTGGAAAATTTATTGCCGCTTTGCTCGTGCGGCAGTTCGATGTTGAGGCCGACGGATTTTCCGCCGGCGTGCGCCGCGCCTTTGTTCGCGGCTTCCATAATGCCGGGGCCGCCGCCGGTGACGGTGGCGAGATTATGCTTAGCGAGTCCTTTGGCGATGTCCATGGCAGCGCGGTAATACTTGTCGCTCGGCTTGGTGCGGGCGGAGCCGAAGATGGTCACGGCGGGGCCGACTTGCGACATGGTTTGAAACGAGTCCACGAACTCGGCCATGATGCGAAAGATGCGCCAGGGATCTTCGTGGACAAAGGTGGGGTTGTCGCTCATGGGCGAAACATAATTGAAGTGCCGGAAAAATCAAAGCGTTGAAGCGGCAGGCGCTTCAACGCTTTGACTCAATTCTTTTCCGCCGGAAAAATTCAATACCAGAACACGGCGCGGCCATCGGGCGTGTTGTAGCGGGATTTCATGTTGACGAACTTCACCCATTCGACGTGGCCGTCGAGATAAACTTCGTTGCCGCCGGCGGGTTTATTTTTGTTCATGTGCGCGGGGCGGTGGAAGCCGGAGGAGGAATTAGCGGTGACGATGCCATTCACGAAGTCGTAAGCCGGGGCGGGGCCGGAGGGCGAAGCATCCACCACGAGCGGTTGGGCGGTAACGCCGTTGGTCGTGTTGGCGTTCATTTTTTCAAGCAACATACCGCCGTTGGCGGCGGCGGTCATGCCGCCGGGCATGGAGGTGTCTTGCGCCCCGTTGGCATCCAGTCGGCGAATCAGAAATCCGTAACCGACGATGCGGCGGGTGGCGGAAAAATTCCACCAGCCGCTGGCTGCCCCGGAGCCGGCGGCGGAAAAAATTTCATTGTCGCTTACGGAGGAGGTAAGTCCCGGACAGTAAAACACGCGCGGTTGTCCACCGGCAGCCACGATGGCATCGGCCATCGCCACCGGCATATCCCAAAGCCAAGCGCCGTTGATCGGAAATTGCGGCAGCTTGTCTTTGTAGTCGTTGCCGTAAATCTGGAGCGACAGGCCGAGCTGGCGGAGGTTGCTGGCGCACTTGATGCGGCGGGCGCGTTCCTTGGCACTTGTCAACGCGGGCAATAGCATGGCGGCCAGAATCGCGATGATGGCGATAACCACGAGCAATTCGATGAGCGTGAATGCCGGGCGACGACGCGAGGCAGTGGCAAGGAAATTTATTTTCATGAGGCGGGTTGAGTTTATGGCATTTAATTCGTCGTGCAAAGTTGTGCGCCCTTGAATTTCTGCAACTTCGTTTGAAATAAATTCTCATCTCTCGGCAGGCCATAAATCCAGTTGGAGAAGTTTCAATGTTTCGCGTAATCTGCGCCCAAGCAAATGAGTTCCATCCAGCCAACGCTCTCGCCCGGCGCAAAAACCAATTTGCCTCGCCACGTCGCCGTGATCATGGACGGCAACGGTCGCTGGGCGAAGTCTCGCCATCTGCCGCGCATCGAGGGTCACCGGCGCGGGGCGGATTCCGCGCGTGAAATCATCCGCACCGCTGGCGAACTCGGCATCAAGTATCTCACGCTCTACGCTTTTTCTGCCGAGAACTGGAATCGTCCGAAAGATGAAGTGGACGCGCTGATGAAATACCTCGTCCACTATCTCAAGAGCGAAACGAAGGACTTGAACAAAAATAATGTCCGGCTCGAAGTCATCGGCCAGATTCATCGCCTGCCGGAAAATGTGCAGGAGCATCTGCGGAAATCCATCGAGACGCTTTCCAAGAACAACGGCCTCACGCTCATCATGGCGTTGAGCTACGGCAGCCGTATCGAAATCGTGGATGCCGTGCGGCAAATTTCCGAAAAGGTGAAGGCGGGAAAATTGGAGCCGGGCGACATCACGGAAAAAATCTTTTCCGACCATCTGTGGACGCGGAATGTGCCCGATCCCGATCTGCTCATCCGCACCAGCGGCGAAATGCGCGTGAGTAATTTTCTCCTCTGGCAGATCAGTTACGCCGAGCTGGTCATCACGCCGACGTTCTGGCCGGATTTCAAGAAGCCGCAATTTTTCGCCGCGTTGGAAGAATACGCCAAGCGTCACCGCCGCTTTGGCGGCGTGTGAAGCGCCATCAACTCACGGCCCAATTCAGAATCGCCTTCTGCGTGTGCAGCCGGTTTTCCGCTTCGGTGAAGATGGTGTCCGCGTGCGCCTCGAAGGTTTCCGCATCAATCTCCTTGCCGCGATATGCCGGCAGGCAGTGCATGACGAGCGCGCCGGGCTTGGCGAGTTTGAGCAACTTGGCGTTGATCTGGTAGCCGCCTAAAACTTTGATGCGCTCGGCCGCTTCCGCTTCCTTGCCCATCGAAACCCACACGTCCGTGTAAAGCATATCCGCGCCGGATGCTGCCGCGTTCAAATCTTCGGTGACAATGATTTTGCCGCCCGCCCGTTTCAAAATTTCCGGCGCGGGCTGAAATGCTTTCGGCGCGGCGATGCGCAGTTCAAAATTTAATTTTGCCGCCGCAAAAATCCACGACACCGGCATATTGCACGCGCCGTCGCCGATGAACGTGACGACCTTGCCCGCGATGCTCCCGCGCACTTCTTCAAACGTAAAAATGTCCGTCAACACTTGGCACGGATGCTCGTCGTCGGTGAGGGCGTTGAGGGTCGGGATTTTGGAAAACTCCGCGAACGTTTCCACATCGCTCTGCGCATAGGTGCGGATGACCGCGCCGTGCGCCATGCGCCCGATGACGCGTGCCGTGTCCTGAATCGGCTCGCCGCGGCCGAGTTGAATATCATTCGCGTTCAGAAACATCGGACTGCCGCCCAGCTCACGGATGCCCACCTCGAAGGAAACCCGCGTCCGCGTGGAGGATTTGGAGAACATCATCGCCCACGTCTGCCCCTTGAGCGGCTGCGTGGAATGGGCGCCGCGTTCCTTTTTGAAAACCGCCGCGTCGCGCAGGATTTTTTCAAAGTCCGCCGCCGGCAATTTTTCCAATGACAACAGGTGTTTCATGTATGAGTGCTTCTGGGAAATTTCCGCCCAAAGAAAATTTTATACCCGAAGCGAAACGCCCCGTCACTCCATTTCTTATGACCGCCCCGCCCGCGAGCGCAAGATTCGTGCATAGTTTGGTAAAGGAGGGTTAGTCGAAAAAACGGCGTTCGCCGATTTTGTTGCCCGAAGGGACAACCGAATGCCAGCCATCGCAACCGAAACGCAGCCGTCACCCGCCGCCAAGCGCGCGGCGGGCGGATGCTTCCACTGCGGCGAGCCATGCGCGGAGCACGCGTTCGAGCTCGACGGCAAAAATTTCTGCTGTTTCGGCTGCCAGACGGTGTTCAGCCTGCTGCGCGAAAACGGGCTGGAAGAATTTTACCGCCTGCAATCCGCGCCCGGCACGCGCATCCGCAACGCGGTGGCCAAAACCAAGTGGGCCTTCCTCGACGACCCGGCGGTGGCGGAGCAACTGCTTGATTACGCCGATAAAACCAGGGCGAAAGTTACGCTGCACCTGCCCGCCATCCACTGCGTCGCTTGCGTGTGGCTGCTGGAAAATCTTTTCAAGCTGCATTCCGGCGTCGGTAAAGTGCTGGTGAATTTTTCGCGTCGCGAAGCCGCTATCACGTTCGCGCCGGACCAAATCAAATTCAGCGAACTCGCTGCGTTGCTTGCGTCCATCGGCTACGAACCGCTGCTCACGCTCGGTGAGACGGACAAACCAAAAACTTCCACGCTCGCCAAAAAAACGTGGCTGCAGATCGGCATCGCCGCATTCGGCTTCGGCAACATCATGCTCATGTCGCTGCCGTTTTACCTTGGGCTGGACTCGTTCAACGGCCCGTGGTTCAAGCTGCTCGCGGGCTGGTTGAGTCTCGCGCTGACGTTGCCGGTGGTGATGTTCAGCGCGGCGGATTTCTGGCGCGCGGCGTGGCTCGGCTGGCGGCAGCGGGCGCTCACGCTGGAAGTTCCCATCGTCGTCGGCCTCGCGGCGATTTATCTCACGAGTGTTTGGGAAGTGATTTCGCAACGTGGCCCCGGCTACTGCGACTCGCTGACCGGCCTGATTTTCTTTTTGCTTTGCGGACGGTTGTTCCAAAAAAAAACTTATGATCGCCTCACGTTTGATCGCGATTACAAAGGCTTTTTCCCCTTATCCGTCGTCCGCAAAACTTTTTCCGGCGAGGAATCCGTGGCCATCTCGCGCTTGCAGGTCGGCGACAAAATAATTCTCCGCAACGGCGAGCTGTTGCCCGCTGATGCGAAGCTCGTGACCGGCGGCGCTTGTCTTGATTACAGTTTCGTCACTGGCGAAGCCGAGCCGGTTGCTTGCGAAATCGGCGCACATCTTTACGCGGGCGGACGTCAGGTCGGCGGCGCGATTGAAGTCGAGACCGTCAAGCCCGTCGCGCAAAGCTATCTCGCGACGCTCTGGAACAACGAGGCCTTCCGCAAAGACCGCGACCATGACCGCGATTCGTTGACGAACCGTTATAGCCGGCGCTTTACCAAGCTCGTCATCGGCGTGGCGCTGGCGGCGGCGGCGTTCTGGATGTTCAGCGATGCCAGCGTGGCTTTGAAAGCGTTCACGTCCGTGTTGATTGTCGCGTGTCCGTGCGCGCTGGCCTTGGCCGCACCGCTGACGCACGGCACGGCGCAACGGATTTTGGCGCGGCAGAATATTTTCCTGAAGAACGCGCTGGTCATCGAGCGCATGGCGGAGGTGGATACGATAGTTTTGGACAAAACAGGAACGCTCACCACGGCGGACGCGCGCGGGGTGGAATTTGTCGCGGCCAAACCACTCACCGCCAAAGAAGCAAAGTGCATCAGTTCGCTGGCCCGCCATTCCACGCATCCGAATTCGGTGCGCATCGCCCGTTCGCTGGGGGCGGAGACTTTGCCGGTGGCGAACTTCACGGAAACGCCCGGCTGTGGTGTGCAGGGCGAAGTGGCTGGCCGCAAGTTTTGTTTGGGTTCACAGGCATGGATCGTTGGCGGCGCTGCAAGTGGTGCGGTCAGTTCAGTTTTTGTTTCGATTGACGGCAACGTGCGTGGTGCTTTCGCGCTGGAAAATTCTCTGCGTCCGGAAGTTTCAAAACTGATTTCGCAACTCGGTGGTGAATTTGAAATTGCCTTGCTGAGCGGCGACAACGAACGCGAGGCGCTGCGGTTCAAAAAGATTTTTGGAAAACAGGCCGTTCTGAAATTCAACCAAAGTCCGGCGGATAAATTGAATTTTATCCGCGAACTCCAGGCGCGCGGACGCAGGGTGATGATGGTCGGAGACGGCTTGAACGATGCGGGCGCGCTCAAGCAGGCGGATGTCGGCGTGGCGGTCGTGGAGCAGGTCGGAATTTTTTCTCCCGCGAGCGATGTGATTTTGGATGCGGCGGAATTGCCACGGCTGGCAAGGGTTTTGGAGTTTTCCCGCAGCGCGTCGCGCGTGGTGCGCGCAGGCTTCGTCATCTCGGCGCTCTACAACGTGGTCGGTGTGAGCATCGCGGCGGCGGGGCTGTTGTCGCCGGTGGTCTGCGCGATTCTCATTCCCATCAGCTCGGCGACGGTCGTGCTGTTCGCCTGCGGCACGACGGCGTGGCTGGGAAGAAAGTTGATGGTCGGGAAGTTGATAGTTGATAGCCCTGACCACAGCGCCCCCAGCTATCAACCATCCACTATCCACTATCAACTCACCACCAAGGAGGCCGCGTGAGTGTGGTCATCGTCCTCATCCTCGCGAGCCTCGCGGTGGGTTTGATTTTTGTCGGTGCATTCGTGTGGGCGGTGCGCGGCGGGCAATACGACGACACGTTGACGCCTGCAATGCGCGTGCTGCTCGATGACGCC
>JBEEMY010000144.1:0-5988 GCA_041192415.1 Verrucomicrobiota bacterium
TCCGCACCAAGACCTCACCGGCTGGAAGCCTGTGCCACTACTTGGCGCGCAATCTCTGGGATGATTCCCTTCTCATCCGGCCGGGTGGTGAAAATGACGAGCGCGAATTTTTTCCCGGCCGCCAACTCCACAATCGCCGCGTCGTGACGGGCGGCGCTCATGTAGCCGGCCTTCGACCACAACTTCGCAGTCACCGGCAAACCCGCGCCGATAAATTCCCGGCCTTGATGGTCGGTGGAATTTGGATTCGCAAAATCGCGATCCATCAACGCCAGCATCTCGGCACAACGCGCGACGGAAACACATTTACCGGTGGCGATTTCAACCAGCAGACGGGCAGTCGTGTTCGTCGTCAGAAAATTTCGCGCCGGCGTAAAATTTTCAACGGCCTGTTGGTCGCGGCCATACGGGCCATCGTTCCAGGTCTTGCGATTGGCGTTGAGGTCGTAGCCAAGCGAATGAAACCAGCGGTTGACGGCATTTCTCTTTTCGTGCCACGCAGCGAGTTCGGCGGGCGGAAGTTCGAGGCCGCTGGTTGTGTCCGTAAGCGCATCCACGACGTAGCCGGTGGCTTCGTTGCCAGAATCCACAATCATGTCGCGCAACGCACGGCGGAGTTCGGACGTGTCATAAATTTTTTTATCTTCCAGCCAACGATGCGCGGCGGCGAGGTAAAATAATTTGATGACGCTGGCGGGATAAGTCTTTTCATCACCGCGATGATGGACGCGCGGGAAATTATTTTCGGACAAGTCAACGAACGTCACCGCCAGCTCGTCGGCGCGCAGGTTGCCGGCGGAAAAAATCTTCAGCGTGGTAGCGATGGCGGCATCGAGAATTTTTTGCAGCGCGTTCACACGGAGATTTTGCCGTGGATTTCAGAGGTGCAAAGCGAAATATATCATTTCCCAGAACGTGAAAACCTGCTTGAATTTGCAAGTGAAAATCAACGCACGCGCGTGCGAGCTGCGGCTCGCCAACCCGTGGAAGATTGCCAGCACTCAAGGATCTGGCACCCACCGGACAGTCATCGTAGAACTCACGGATGCCAGCGGCATCGCCGCCGTTGGCGAGGCGGCGCCGTCGCGCCTTTACGGCGAGTCGGTGGAGAGCGTGCTGCCGGTCATCACCGCGCTGGACGCGTCCAAACTTTCCTTTGCCGATGTGCCGGGCAGCATGAAATTTCTGGAGACGATTCCGAAAATTCCCTTTGCCGTGAAGTGCGCGTTGAACTTGGCGCTGCTGGATGGCGCGGCGAAAAGTGCAGGCCAACCGCTCTACGATTTTCTCGGCCTCGGCTTCCGCGAGAATCATCACGTCACCTCGTTCAGCATTGGGATTGATTCGCCGGACATCATCGCCAAAAAAGTTTTGGAGGCGGCGGAGTATCCGGTCATCAAACTCAAAGTGGGCGATCCGCGCGACAAAGAAAATTTTGCCGCGCTCCGCAGCGTTGCGCCCAACAAGCCAGTGCGCGTGGACGCGAATGAGGGCTGGAAGACGAAGGAAGATGCGCTCCGCATGATCGAATGGCTGATGGCGACGGACAAAAATCTGCAATTCATCGAGCAGCCGATGCCGCGCACTTCGAGCGACGCGGATTTGAAATGGCTGAAGGAACGTTCACCGCTGCCGATTTTTGGTGATGAATCCTGCCACACCGTCGCGGACATCCCGCGCTGTGCGGAATGTTTTCATGGCGTGAATGTGAAGCTGGTGAAGACCGGCGGCGTGAGCATGGCGTTCGATACGTTGCAAGCCGCGCGCAAGGCGGGCTTGCAGACGATGCTCGGCTGCATGATTGAAACGAGCGTGATGATCAGCGCCGCCGCACACCTCGCGGAACTGGCGGATTATCTGGACGTGGATGGAAATCTGCTAATCACGAACGACCCGTTCGCGGGCGTGACGGCAAAAAATGGGATTCTTTCCTTTGCTTCGACTAAAGAAAAATTCGGGCTGCGGGTGAGTTAATCGACAACCAATCCAAGCCACCAGTCGCTTAAAAAATTTGCCTACACATCATTGGATTGGATAGGTAGATGGATATTCATCGGTGCCACGAATGAAGGTCTGTAAATAATTTTTCTGGGCGATCCACTGGGCGTGGCCATCACAAAAAACCATGTTGCCGCCAGCGGTGCCATGATTGTCTCCCTTGTCCGGGTAGTTGTCATTTAGACGGGTTGAGTCGGTGGCAACCCGGTCATCGGCATCGTAAATGATGAAGATGTCTGAAGTTCCGACGGTCTGTCCGGCAGAAATATAAGGAAGAAGGGTTGATTTGGCGATGTAAGGCGAACACCGGTTCTGGGTCTTACGCTGGCTGCCGTCGGTCTTAATATTATTTCCACTGCTCAAGTAACTGTTCAGATAGCCAGAACACTCATAGCTGCTGCCGTAGAGTTGGTCTTTGCCGCCGGCGTTAACTATCAAATCGGTCATATACGAGGTGCTGCCGTGGATGCGATCTACATAAAGAGTCACGCCACTCTGGTCAAGCGAACTGCCAGTCATATTATACGCCTTGTTAGCAGGAATAAGCGCCGAGTTGGTTCGGACTTCGTTCTTCGTTGATGGACAGGAGAATGACTTCAATACCGGGACATAGGTCCAATAAAGCCAGTTCATGTCGTCGTCGCCATAATTCATCGTGCCAATGTAGGCGTGATGACTGTCATCCTCGGCGAACATCTGGCTGCCGAGGCCCATCTGTTTTTCGTTGTTCAGACAGGAGATGCGCTTGGCGCGTTCCTTGGCGCTGGCCAAGGCGGGCAACAGCATCGCCGCGAGAATGGCGATGATGGCAATGACCACGAGCAATTCAATCAGGGTGAAGGCGCGGTGAAATTTGAGATCCGGTTTGTTTTTTTTCATGTTTCCTCATTCAAACCAACAACTAGGCAGCCTGATCTATTTGTAACTTGTGCAATGGGAAGTGAACCATTGCCAATCGCCGGCCGTGGAACCTGACGGATTGCCAACAAGCAAACCAGCCGCCCCTAATCCTGGCATATCCTTAACCACGGTGATTTTGAGCGCAGGATTCAACCATTTGTGGATTTCTGAATGGCCGTCGGCGAAAGAGAAACCAGAGCTCCATTTATGATAGGCCCCCGGCACATCAGGGAAAGTTGCATTTCCAGAGTAAGCCCCCGCCACCGGACCAAATGCACTATTAACTTGCAACCAGCCATCCATCCGAGAGCCGGTAGGTGCCAAATCAACACCACTTTCTTCCAAAAAAATAATTAAATCCGAAGGCCCCGGAGAACCGGTTATCTGGGCCATTTTCAAATAGTTTTTGGCGTAGGCCTGATTGCCAAAAGACAAAGTGCTGCCCACTTGACCCTGCATGGAATAAGTCCGCAACCGTTGTCCGTTGTCCGATAAAACATTATCAGCTGGACAGCGATACACACCCAACTGGCCGGTCATGTAGCCAGCCATCAAATTGGTCTGATATAGTGCTGCATTGGTATTGCCATCAGGAGAACCCCAGTCTTGAACCGCAAGATTACCAATCCAACTGACACCACCGACGCTGGATGGTGAGTTTGGCATCGCGAAGTCATTGGAGTCGCCGGCATACATATTCCATCCCAGTTGAAGCTGTTTTATGTTACTGACACACTTGATGGCGTGGGCTCTGGACTTGGCCGCAGCCAGCGCCGGCAGCAACATCGCCGCCAGAATGGCGATGATGGCAATGACCACCAGCAATTCAATCAGCGTGAATGCCCCATGGGCGCTGCGAATCGCGAATCGTTTTTTCATATCAAATTTTACATTCCAACTTCTTTAATTAAAGGTCGGGGCATTTGCCCAAGGCAAACACCCCGACCCAGACGATTTGGCTCAAACAAGTTGAGCTGTCTCCGCTCACGGATGATAGATGCGATAGAATAGCGCACCACCACCCAAGTAAGGCGTGGAGGCCTGGAACTGATTGCCACCCAGCGAGGTGATGGTGGCCGCCGGACTGACATCGGCGTAAGTGCCGTTGACCGTGCCGGAACTCCGCAGCACGAACGACGAGGTCGTGTCCGACCCGCTGGTGGTGGTGAACTTAACAAGCACGTTGCCACCACTGATGACAATGTTGCTAACCGTGATCACCGGCGGAGCCAGCGACGGCAATTGCACGACCTGCAGGTTGGCGTAATAAACCCCCGCCTCGGTATTGCCAACACTGGCACCAAACGGATCGGCGTAGCCCAGCATCAGGTAGCCATTCGTCCACACCGTGGTGTTGGTGTAGCTGAAGATGGCGCTGTGATTGATTGACATGGTGACGATGTTGTCTTGCTGTTTGATTTCTACATCGCTCCAAGTGCTTACATCCCAACCCAACGCGGGTGAGCCATTAGCCGGAACGCCAGCGGTCTGGTTGCCGAGGCCGTCAAGGCAGGTGAACGGTCCCGGATTGTCTTTGAAGACTTGCGAGAACGCGGCTTGAGCCTTGGTAGCCAATCGTGTCCAGCCCGGGTTATTGTTAGTGCCACCTTGGCCGGTGTATTCCGCGTAATCGCCAGCGGACGAAAAACCAGCCGGCTGCGCGGTGACGTAATACCAAACACCGTCACTGGTCCAAGTCTGGTTGGTGATAAACCCGCCGCCATACCACCAGTTGCTCTGGCTGCCAGTGTGGTTGATGCCGAAAATTGCTCCTTCGGTGGAGTTGGCCGTGGTCTGACCTTCAACAAGGTTCATGTTGAAGCGCACCGCATAATTACCGCTCAAGAACAGGTTGGTGAAGTAGCAATTGACCGCGCCGGGCGAAGCCGGAGCGGGGTTCTTGTTGCAAGTCAGATGTATCCCATTCGCATTGCCGCTGGGCGTGACCGAGGGCAGAGCAAAACCGAAATCCGCCACAAAGTCGGTGGCGTTATTCGCCGGATCGCCACAGCCGTAAGTGATGGCCCAATTGGTTGCAGTATCCGAAGTGGTCAGATCATCAAACAACAGCACTGCGACCGGTGCCGCGTAATGGGCAGATACAATCGTGCCAGTCGCCGACCCGACACCAATGTCGTAACCCGCGCCAGAACCTACAGTAATCGTGACTGTTCGGTTGCTGCTCACGCTGGCGTTATCCAACGGTGAAATCGTCAAGGCTCCAGTCTGCGCTCCGTCAACAATGGTAACACTGCTGACCGGTGCGAAATCTGTGCCACTCACCGCCGAGCCGGAGTAGGACAAACTTACGGTCAAATCGGAACCGGTGGTCAATTTTCCACGGCGTGTCAGCGTGTAGGAGATGAAGTCAGCATTGTTGCCGGGGCCGGTGCTGTTGGTATAACGGCCATACGCTTGCGAAGTCCCGGTGATATCAACCGTCGGCGTATTGTTGTCGAGGATATTGACGATGGCGCTGCCCGCACCAGCATAACCGGCACCGGACTGGAGGGTCAGAATGACCGTGGTGGTCGCGCGCGGAACACCGTCGTCAATCGGAACCACATTGATGTTGGTTTCCGTGGCCGTTGAGGAAAATGTCACCGTGGTCGGCAGGGTGGTATATTGCGAGCCATTCGTGGCCGTGCCCGTCAGCGTGTAGTTGACGGTCAAAGGCACACCTGCGGAACTACGCGTGATGGTGAAAACGCCGGGCGAACCGGGCGTTCCTTCGATACACGTCGGTGTCGGTGCGGATACGTTCACAACGTTGTTGTAATTGGAAACGACGATGTTCGCAAACACGGCAAAGTTCAAGTTGGTGTAATTATTCCCGGAGACCGCATTTGCAGCAGTGAGTCCAGTTCGGGATGCAAGGAACGTGAGATAAGTGCCGACCGGGGTTCCCGCCGATGAATAGTTGGCCGTGGCAACAATATTTCCGTCAATTTTATAAACAATCACACTGCCAACCTTCTCAACTGAAACATCACGCCACTTAAATGAAAT
Organism: Verrucomicrobiota bacterium; assembly: GCA_041192415.1. GTDB lineage: Bacteria > Verrucomicrobiota > Verrucomicrobiia > Limisphaerales > UBA11358 > UBA11358. The sequence goes on from JBEEMY010000144.1 coordinate 5,908, forward strand.
GAGGCCAGGTATTGATTTGTTCCAACTCTGTTGCGGATACAAATTGGTTTGGGCATCCGGAACTTGCGAGGAGGGAAAGAT
>JBEEMY010000145.1:0-5982 GCA_041192415.1 Verrucomicrobiota bacterium
CTCGCGAAAGTTTTGTTCGGCGACGCGAACCCGTCCGGCAAACTGCCCGCGACGTTCCCGAAAAAGCTGTCCGACTCGCCCGCGCACGCGCTGGGTAATTATCCCGGCACGAACGGCACGGTGACTTACGCTGAGGGACTGCTCGTCGGCTACCGCTGGTTTGACACGAAGAACATTGAGCCGCTATTTCCATTCGGTTTCGGGTTGAGCTACACGACGTTCAAGTATTCCGCCCTGAAATTGATTCCCGCCATAGGCACGAACGAAATCGCGACCGCGCAGTTTGAGATCGAGAACACCGGCAAGGTCGCCGGCGCGGAAGTGGCGCAGCTTTACGTCCACCAAAAAAATCCCGCGCTCATGCGCCCGGAGAAGGAATTGAAGGGCTTCAAAAAAGTTTTTCTCCAGCCGGGCGAGAAGCAGACGGTTTCCATCCCGCTGAAGAAAGCCGCATTCGAGTATTACGACGACGGTAAAAAATCTTGGGTCGCGGATGATGACACCTTTGAGATTTTGATCGGCAGTTCGTCGCGCAACCTCCGGCTGCACGACAACTTTCATCCGGCAGCAAAAAAGTCGGCGCGCGCGAAAGTGTTCAACCTGTTTCCGCCCTACTACGCGTGGAACAACAAATTCACCCGCGAAGAAATTGGCTGGCATCCCGGCACGGAAGAAGCGCCGCAGTGGACGGCGAATTTCAATTTCGTGACCAACGGACTTTTCGGCTATCCGGCGAGCATTCGCGGCTGGCATTACGGCTGGAATCCGACCGAGGACAATCTGTTTCCAAAAAAATTATCTGACACGACGAGCATCCCGTGCTCGTTTTCATACAACTGCGGCGGCAATGACCTCTGCGGCGATTTCGCCTACGACCTGTTTTTGCGGCACGACGACAAAAAGGCCGCGCCGCAATTGGAAGTCATGGTGTGGGCGGGAAACAATTCCACGCCGATTGGCGAAATTATTTCAACGAACCTCATCAAGGTGGAAGACGTTTCGTTTGACCTGTGGGCCGGCACAAACGCCCCGGCGGGCTACTACGTTTATTCGTTCATGCCGCACGAGAGAACCGCCAAGTTGCCAACCGAAGGCAGCCTTAACGTGGACATGATGGATTTCCTCCGACTGCTGGACGGGCGTCCGAATTTCAGCAAGGAAATGTATCTGGACGTGGTGGAGGCCGGGTTTGAAATCGTGCGCGGCAAAGGCTGGGTGACGTGCGGCTGGTTCAGTTGCGAGGCAGAGTGAAATTTGCGTGCTGGCGCGACATCGTTTAATACATTGCCGAGCCGTGAGAATATGGCTTGTGCTTCGTAACAAAACCAACCACGAATGTTTCTCTGTCGTGCAATCACGGCAGACTTCTAGATTAAATTAATGAGACCATACCTGTTCCACTGGTTGTGCGCCGGAGTTTTGCTCTGGCTGCTGCTCGGCTCGGCATTATTTCCATTTGCAACCAAGGCGGCTGAAGCGCCGGCCAAGATCAAGCTGCTCATCATCGAGGGCGTGAGCAACCATGACTGGAAGCACCGGCTCGCGTTGGTGCGGGAGATTTTGGCGCGCGACGGTTCGTTCGACGTGGAGGTTTCGATCACGCCTTCGGCGACGAACGATCCGGCCTGGGACGCGTGGCGGCCGGACTTTTCCAAATACGACGTGGTGCTTTCCGCGTATAACAACCTCGGCGGAAAGGCAGGCTGGCCAAGGGAAGTTCAACGCGCGTTTGAGAAGTATGTTTACAACGGCGGCGGCTTCTATGTTTATCACGAGGCGAACAATTCTTTCGCCGAATGGCCGGAATACAACCAGATGATCGGGCTGGGCTGGCGAAACAAGGATTTTGGCAGCGCCATCGTGGTGCGCGCGGATGAATCGTTGCAGATCGTCCCCCTCGGTGATGGCGACTCCACCGGACACGGCAATCGCGCCGATGTGGTCGTGCATCAACTCGGTGAGCATCCCATCCATGCGGGGTTGCCTCGCGCATGGAAAGCGGCGGACATCGAGGTCTATCGTTACGCGCGCGGCCCGGCGACGAATCTGACGGTGCTCGCGTATGCGACCGACGCCCAATCGCAGCTTCAATTTCCCATCGAATGGACGGTGCGATACGGCGAGGGCTGGGTCTTCGTTTCCACCTACGGCCATGTCTGGGCGGACCAGAAAGATCCCAAGGGCATGAGATGCGCGGCCTTTCAGACGATCATGGTGCGGGCCTTGAAATGGCTGGCGAAACGGCCAGCCGGCGATACTGTGCCGGCGGATTTTCCGACAGCAGAAGCAATTTCGCTGCGACAACCCTGAGAACGGGCTGACGCACGGAACAAGCCGGTCAGTTCGTTTGTGGAAGGAGCGAATCTTTTTCGGAAGCTCGCCCGGGACAGGCGAGCTTCCAAATTTTTCTTATTTCTGCCGCTTGAGCGTGACCAGCACGGCATCGTTTTCGCGGAGGTCGAACTGCTGCTCAAAGTTTCCGTCGCGGCCAATCTTCACGGTCTTAGTTTCCAACGGTGCGCCGCTGTTTTTGGATTTAATTTCAGCGACTTGCGCCTTGGTAAGCTGTGCGGGCGTGCCAAAGTCGCGATAGGTATCGTAGGCGTCATTGACGCGGTAGCCGACTTTGTAAGTCTCCATCGTGTATCTGCCTTTGGGCAGGTGCGACAGGTTGAGCGTGACTTTGTTTTTGGGCTGCGGCGGCAAATCACGTTTGTAAAAAACCTGATTGATCATGTTCGTGCCCGGAAAGGTGTTGGTGAAATCCCAGACCAACGCTTGCACGCCGCCGTCGTTGTCGGCGCAAATCCACGATGATGGATCGCTGTCCTTCAATTCCGTCGGGCCGAGGCGGTTCAGAAATTGATATGCGTAATAGGACGGTTTCTTGATGTCCTGATAATTCATCATACCGAAGCCGCCGTGAAACGCTTCCCAGCGCGGACCGGATTCCTCGAAGATGTCCGTGAACGTCCAGTAGGACATGGACTGCGCGGCGTCGCCGCATTTCTTGAGCTTGTCCAGAATGTAAGCCGTGCTGTGATAGCTGTCGTGAAACGGATCAGCCGGCGTGTAGGAACTGCTCCATTCGGTGAAGTGCAGTTCCAACTTGGGAATCGCCGAATCGCTAATCTGCTGACGCACTTGTTTCACTTCGCCAAAGATGGAGTTCGGGTTACGGGAAAGCGCCGTGCCGTGCGTGGCGGTTTCATCCAGATAACCGCTCTCCACGCCGTAGGTGTGCGTGGAAACGAAATCCACCGGCGCGTGGTTCGTGTCGCAGAAATGAAGGAATTCATTTATCCATCCGCAGCCCGCCGTCGCGGGGCCGCCGACTTTGTAATCGGGCGAAACGCTTTTGATGGCGCGAGCCGTCGCGGCGTAGAGATCGAAATATTGTTGTTGCGTGCCGGTCCAAAAACCGTCGAGATTCGGCTCGTTCCAGACCTCGAAATACCACGTCTTCACCTCGGCGTCGCCGTAGCGATCTTTGACGTGCTCGACAAAGGCGCGGATGAAATTGGCCCACTTCGTCATGTCCCTGGGCGGCGTCACATTGCCGCGATACCAGAAAATGGTCATGGAGCCGCTGGCCAGTCCCTCGGGCATGAAACCCAGTTCCACGAACGGCTTCATGCCGATGCTGTGAAGAAAGTCAAACAGCTCGTCAATGTATTGCCAGTTGTATTCCGGCTTGCCGTTGTAATCGCGATAAACGCCCATGTCGTCGTCGAACAGGCCGTGAAAGCGGATGTATTCGAAGCCGCACTCGCGATGCGCCTCGGTCAACTGCCGCTGCCAGTCCGCGCGCAAACCTTCGTTCGCGCGGCCCGCGCCGACGCAACGTTTGAACATGGTGTTGAGCAGGCCATTCGTTTGCTTAAGGTCGGCGGAGATGATTCGGACGGTTTCATTGGTGGCGGCGTGTGACAAATTCACGGCGGCAAAACAAGCCGTGAGGCCAATAGCGAGGGAATATAATTTCCGTTTCATTTCAATTCTTCGGGTCATAAAAATTGCGAATCGGCGCGGATTTTCACTTGGCGGACGCGCTGGCGGTTTCATGGCTGCCTTCCGGCTCGAACACCGCAAAGCTGTGCGGCGGCAAATGAACGCTGAAAGAAACGCGTTCCTCGACGGTTTCATTCCGCCAATTCCAACCGCGCGGCGGCGGCGATTTGCCTTCGATGATTTCGCCGGTGACAAGATTTTTCAATTTCGTCACCTTGCCGAGCGTGGAAATTTTCACGTCCGCCGCCGTGTCCGAAAAATTTTGCACGATGAGCGCGCCGTTGTCATACGAGAAAAGCGCCACCTGCGCCGGGCCGTCCAGCCGCACGGGGAAACCGCGCATCACATAATTTTTGAACGCGCTCGTGACTTCGGCTGGCAGCGCGTAGAGGTCGGTGAAATTGTCCGGCATCGTCCAGACGTAGAGCACGCCGCGCGAATAGCGGTTCAGCAGCAGTAGCGGAAAACCGTTGCCGTTGGCCTCGGCGCGCACGAGCGACCATGAATCGTTCGTGAGGAAATCAATTTCCGGGAACAGCACGTCTGCATTTTTGTCGCCGTCGAGCGTGGAGAAATCTCCCGCGCCGAAACCGCCGGCATATTTGTGCGCCAGAAATTTTTTGTCCGTGCAGCGAATTTCGGCGATATCTTCAATCCCTTTGCCCTGCAAGGCGTGCAGCAGGCCGGAGGTGATGACGACGGATTTTCCCGCGCGCAATTGACCTTTGATTTTCGTTACGATGTTCGGGTCTGCCTTCGCGCACTCGGTCAGCAAAATGAGGTTTGCGTTCGTCGGAAATTCCGGGTGCAGGTCAATCGGAATGCCAATCATGCCAAAATAATTGTGGAGAAAATCTTCACCGCTGGAGTGAAAGGGTTTGTAGCTCGCGATGCCAATCGGGTTGCCAAGCTGGCCGACGATTTTGTCCGCCTGTTCCAGCGAATAGCCGGCGACGCGCGCCCACGTCGGCGCGGCAATGCCGTTGGTCATTTCGGAAAAATTAAAACTCGTCGGCAGATTTTCCCACGCAGCGCGGTCGCCGATTTCAAACGGCCGCGTCAGGCCTGACCACTCAAAGCAGGTGAATTCCTGCGCCTTTGCGAACATCGTGTCCCAAATCTGCTCCGCATAGCGATCCAGATAGCGGAGGCTGTAAGTGTCCACCCAGCCGCCGCCGTTGCGACCGGGGGCGATGTTTTCAAAGTAGCGGATGATCTGGTAGCTCTCGTATTGCTGGAGGTGCTGGTCGGTCATCACGGGGTCGCGTGTCTCCGTGCCGGTGTAGATGCCGTCGAAGATGTTCGGCTCGTGTTCGAGGTCGAAGCCCGAGCCTTGAAAATGTTCATACCAGTTCGGAAACTTGATGACCATTTTCACCTTCGGATTCACGGCCTTGGCGGGCTTGACGAGCAAATTTTCCGCCGCGTCACGCGCCAGTTCCAGCCGGAACTGCGTCCAAGTTTTGTCGCCCTTGGCGGCGATGTCCGAATCCTTCTTGGTCGAAAGGAAAAAGAAATCATCTTGGATCACTTCGTCAAAATGCCGCGCGGCGAACTCCGCCGCGCTCTTGATGAACGCGCGATCCTTCTCGTCCGTGTAGCAAAACGATTGGAACTGCCCGCCGATGCTGCCTTCCGAAAGCGCCATGCCGCCGGCGACCTGCACGCCGTGATCGAGGAAGAATTTTTTCACCGACACGCAAAGTTTTTCATCGAGCAGCCGCCGGTCGCGCTGCACCTCGATGTAAACCTTATCCACTTTCAACTGGCGGTGGATGCAATCCCAGTCGGTCTGGAGCTTTTGCGGATTATCGAAGCCTTGGACGACGTTGATGGGAATATAAACGGCGACGGAAAAATTGGTGTAGTTCCCGGCCACGGCCAGCATCGGCGCGCAGAGCAGCGCGACGGTCAGTAGCCATTTGGTTTTCAGCTTCATGTTCAATGCGATTCCGCGCCCGTGATCGTCCA
>JBEEMY010000146.1:0-5878 GCA_041192415.1 Verrucomicrobiota bacterium
CGAACTGCTCACGGCCAATTTGCTTGCGCCGCTGGGCGCGGGAAATCTTTCGCAGGTGTTGTCGCAGTCGGACCGGCTGCGGTTCTTCGACCAGCAACCGTTCGGCGTGAGTTCGCTGACCGGCTACGGTAGTCGCGGCGATTGGAGCGAGACCGTGACCGTGTTTGGTTCCACCGGCGGTTTTAGTTATGCGTTCGACACCGTGTATCAAAGCCTAAACGGCCAGCGCGCGAACAACGACAGCGAGCAGCGCGACTTCGCGCTGACCATGAAACAGCGCGTGACGGCGGATGACGATTTGTATTTTCAGATTGGTGATTTCCATTCCGAGGCCGGCGACGTGGCGCAGCATTACGATCCGAATTCCGCCGCGAAGGATTTCAGCGTGCGCGAAAAACAGGAGCCGGACATCTACGCGGGCTGGCATCACGCGTGGTCGCCGCGCAGTCACACACTGGTTTTATTTTCGCGGCTGGCGGATGATTTCACGCAACACAACGGCAATGCAGACGTGCTGTATTTGCAGACTCCGTTTTTTGGCAGCGGCGTCCTAGCGGTGCAAAATGGCCCGCTCACGCCCGCGCCAACGGGCAGCGGCCCGCTGGCTACGGACTTGAACAGCCGCTTCACACTTTACTCGGCGGATGTGCAGCAAATCTGGGAGACAGAAAATTTTTCGCTCATCGCGGGCGGGCGCTGGCAGTCGGCCACGGAAAATAACGACGCGCAATTGACCGAGGCGAACAACGGCTCGCCAAATACTGTCCTGACGCAAAATAAATCCGGCTACCTCGAACGCGGCGATGCCTACGCCTACGGCTCGTGGCAGATGACGGGCAAGCTGCGCGTCATCGGTGGTGTGGATTACAGCCATATCCGCTTTCCAAAAAATTTGGATTTGCCGCCGCTGGCTGCTGGCGAGACGGAGAAAGATTTGATCGCGCCGAAACTAGGTTTGATTTTCCAGCCGTGGGAACGTGGCGTGATTCGCGCGGCGTGGACGCGGTCGCTTGGCGGACTTTATTTCGACAACAGCGTGCGGTTAGAACCGACGCAGGTCGGCGGATTCAATCAGGCGTATCGCAGTCTGCTGCCGGAAAGTGTGGCGGGACTCGTGCCGGGTTCGCAGTTTGAAACCATCAGCCTCGGCTTCGACCAGTCGCTGAAGAGTGGAACATTTTTTGGGGTCGAGACGGAGCAGCTTACGTCCAAAGGCGAGCGCACCGCCGGCAGCTTCAGTTCGTTTGGTGGACTGCTGATTGATCCGGGAACCGTCAGCCAGACGCGGCAGCAGATGGATTTCCGCGAGCGCAATCTCTCGCTCTACGTCGCGCAACTGCTCGGTGATTATTTTTCCGTGAGCACGCGCTACCGCTTGAGCGAGGCCAAGCTGACGACGGAATTTCCCGACATCCCGAACACCGCCGCCGGGCTGGATCAGTTGGAGCAGCATGATCGCGCAGTGCTGCACACGGTTTCGTTCGCGCTGAATTTCAACCATCCGAGTGGCTTCTTCGCGCAGTGGCAATCGTCGTGGTATCACCAGAATAATTTTGGCTACGTGCCGTCGCTCGCGGTGGAAAATTTGTGGCAGCACAATCTGATGGTCGGCTGGCGGTTTGCGCGGCGGCACGCAGAAATCCGTGCGGGCATTTTGAATCTTACCGATGAAGACTACCGGCTGAACCCGCTGAACCTGATGGCGGACTTGCCGCGCGGCCGGACGTTCGTAGCAAGCCTGCGCTTAAATTTTTAACCGTGATTAGCGGTTAACTCATTCCGGTGACAGGCAGGCAAACGGCGGGAGGTTGCGCAGCACGGTGAAGACGAGCGCGAGGAGCAGCAGCGGCCAGAGAAATTTCAGCGGAAAGAATTCTACATCCATTCGCCCGCGCCGCCGGTTCAGCGACCACCAACCTGCGCGTGCGGCCAGGAAAAAAATCCCGCCGATGAAGAGTGCGTTGTCTCGCAGCGCGGCGGAAAATTTTCCGTGCAGCAGGGCGTAGAGCGCGCGGGTCATGCCGCAGCCGGGGCAGTCCAAGCCGGTGAGTTTGTGAAACTGGCAGATGGGATAAATGCCGTGCGTGGCGGGGTTGAAAAAAAAGACGACGGCGGCGATAACCAGCGCAATAAGGCCGAGGATGCCAGCCACCAGTTTGGGTTGGGCGCGCGAAAGTTTTGGCGGCGCGGCCTTCATTCAATGCACCTGCCAGGGAATTTGCGACGCGTCGTTGAGGAAGCCCAGCAACGTCCACCCCAAACTCCAGAGCAGGTTGGTGGCGGCGAGCACGATGCCGGCGATGGCAAAGCCGCGGCCCTCCTGCGGGTTGCCGGCGGAGTTAAGTTGCACGAGGCCGATGATGGCCAGCGCCAGCCCGACGATGGCGAACGGCACGCAGCAGCCGCAAAAACTCCACGCGAGCACGCTGCAAATAAAACCCCAGAGCGCGAGCGGATTGGTTTTGCCCGGATGGGCAGGCGCAGGTTTCAGCGCGGCGATGACGGGCGGCGGGCTGGTGAATTCGGCGGCGAACTCCGGCAGCAGACCGAGAAAAGTCCAGTCGGCTGCCCCGGTCACGAAGATGGGCGTGCGGCTATCCACGCGCGCCTGTTTGCGCCAAACGCGGATTTCTTCCGCGCCGATCGGGCCGTATTGTTTGCCGTCGTTGCCGACGATGGTGTAGCGCGCGTCACTCATTTTCGTCTTCGTGGCTGTGCTGGCCGATGTCCGAGCAAACGCTGCGTTTGGCCTCGGCGATGAATTTTAAAAAAATCTTCGACGCTGGCTTGGTAAATTTTTCCTGCGCTTCCAAGACGGCGGGGCGGAGGTTTTTGCCGCCGCGAAAAATAAACTTGTAGAGCTGTTTCAGCTCGGTGCGTTCCTCGATTGCCAGTCCGGCGCGGCGGAGGCCGACGGAGTTGAGCCCGCAGAGGATGTTCATCTCGTGCGCGACGGTGAAGGGCGGGAGATCTTTGCTGATGACGGTTCCGCCCTGCATCAGCGACATCGTGCCCACGCGGCAGAATTGGTGGATGGCGCAGTTGCCGGAGATGAACGCGCGGTCTTGCACCTCGACGTGGCCGGCGAGCAACGCGCCGTTGGCTAGGATGACGTGGCTGCCGATGACGCAGTTGTGCGCGACGTGCGAATTGGCCATCAGAAAATTATGCGAGCCGATGACGGTGTCTTCGCCGAGCTTGGTCGGGCGGTGGACGGTCACGCCTTCGCGAAAAACATTGTGGTCGCCGATGCGCGTGCGGGTGGGCGTGTCCTTGTATTTCAAATCCTGCGGGGCATCGCCGATGACTGCGCCCGCGTGGAATTTATTTCCCGCGCCGATTTTGGTGACACCCGTGAGATAGACGTGCGGGCCGACGATGCAGCCTTCACCGAGTTCCACGTCAGCATCAATCACCGCGCACGGGCCGATGCGCACGCCCGCGCCGATTTTCGCCCGAGGATCAACGATGGCCGCCGGATGGATGCTGGCTGTGGGATGAATCATTTAACGGCACAGCTTCACAAAGTTAATTCGCGGATTCAACTGATTTTAACGCGGGTGCGCTCCGTTCTTTTGCGTGTGTTTCAGGTGTTTCGCGGTTAAATTCATTTTGCAATGTCCGCCGCCGCCCCAGCCAGTCCTACCGAAAGCGATTTCAAATCTGAAATTTCAAATTTGAAATTGCCCGAGCTGCTTTCACCCGCTGGCGATTGGGAATGCGCCAAAGCCGCCGTGGAAAATGGCGCGGATGCCATCTACTTCGGCCTCGACAAGTTCAACGCCCGGATGCGCGCGCATAATTTTACCGAGGCGGATTTGCCGAAGTTGATGGAGTTTCTCCACCGGCGCGGCGTGCGCGGTTACGTCACGTTCAACACGCTCGTCTTCCAGAACGAAATCGCCGATGCGGAAAATTATCTGCGCGCCATCATCGCCGCTGGCGTGGACGCCGCCATCGTGCAGGATGTGGGCATCTGCCGATTGATCCGCGAACTCTCGCCGGATTTTCCGATTCACGCCTCAACGCAGATGACGGTGACCAGCGCGGCGGGTGTGGAATTTGCCCGCGACCTCGGCTGCAATCTCGCGGTGCTCGCGCGCGAATGTTCGATTGCCGAGATAGAAAAAATTCGCCTCGCGGATGAAGCCGCCTTGTCACGCATCACCCCTCACGCCTCACTGCCTTTGGAAGTTTTCGTCCACGGAGCTTTGTGCGTCGCGTATTCCGGCCAATGCCTGACGAGCGAATCGCTCGGCGGCCGCAGCGCAAATCGCGGCGAGTGCGCGCAAGCCTGCCGGATGCCTTACGATTTAATTTCCGATGGCGTGCAAGTTCCGCTCGGTGACAAAAGATATTTGTTAAGCCCGCAAGATTTGGCCGGGCTGGAAGTTTTGCCCGGCCTAGTTCGCGCCGGAGTGGCTTCGCTGAAAATCGAAGGCCGACTCAAAGCACCCGAATATGTCGCCAGCATCACGCGCGTCTATCGCGAAGCCTTGGACAATTTACGATTCACGAATGACGCTTTACGCGCCGCTAGCCAGTCCGCGCGTAAATCCGAAATCGTAAATCGCAAATATGAACTGGAGATGACCTTCTCGCGCGGCCTCTTCACCGGCTGGTTCGGCGGCAACGACAACCAAAAACTTGTCCACGCGCGCTTCGGCAAAAAACGCGGCGTCTATCTCGGCGAAATAAAAAAAATCGTGCGCGACGGCGTCATCGTGAACCTCGCCGCCCCGGTGAAACTCGGCGACGGAATTGTTTTCGACGCGGGCAAGCCCGATGAAAAAGAAGAGGGCGGGCGCATCTATGAAATTCAGGAGCCACGCTTCACCATTCCCGGCGAGAAGCTGACCGAGTTGCGTTTTGGCTACGGGAACATTGACTACAATCGCCTCCGCATCGGCGACAAGATCTGGAAGACCAGCGATCCTGAACTGGACAAGCAGCTGCGTCAGACTTTTGACGGCGACAAAATTCGTTTCCAGCGTCCCATTGAAATTGAAGTTCACGGTCTCGTCGGCAAACCGCTCACACTCATTGCGCGCGACGAGGAAGGCCACGTTGTCAAAGTTGAATCCACCATGCCGTTGGCCAAGGCGGAAAAAATTCCGCTCACCGAAGAAAAATTGCGCGATCAACTCGGACGCTTGGGTGGCACGCCGTTCAAACTCGGCGCACTGAAAATTTTTCTCACCGGTGAAGTGCTGTTGCCCGTCAGCGAGCTGAACCGCCTCCGCCGCGAGTTTGCCAGCGAATTGGAAAAACTCCGCGCCGCACCGAAGCGGTGGACGTTGAGTGAATGCGGAATACGGAATGCGGAATACGGAATCAAGAGCAGCGGAACGAGTAATGCCATTCCGCACTCCCCACTCCCCACTCCGCAGTTGATCGTCCTCGTCCGCAATCTCGCGCAGCTCGAAGCCGCGCTGCAATGCGGCGTGGAGACGGTCTATTGCGAGTTTGAAGACCCGAAAAAATATCGCGAGGCCGTGACGACTTTTCACACCGCGCGCGGCTGCCAATCGGCAATCGGCAATCGGCAATCGGCAATTTTTTTAGCTCCGCCGCGCATTTTCAAAATGGGTGAGGAATGGATTTTGAACCTCGTCAAATCCGCGAACGCCGATGGCATCCTCGTTCGCAACTACGAACATCTGAAATTTTTCGCGGACACGCGGCGCGTCGGAGATTTTTCGCTCAACGTGGCGAACCGCCTCACAGCGGACTATTTCAAAAATCATTTCCGACTTGAACGTGTCACTGCCAGCTACGACTTGAACGTGTTGCAGCTCGACGCGCTGTTGCAGGCCGCGCCGCCGGAATGGTTTGAGGTCACCATCCATCAGCATATGCCGATGTTTCACATGGAGCA
>JBEEMY010000147.1:0-5870 GCA_041192415.1 Verrucomicrobiota bacterium
AGGACGAGGACGAAACCTCTTTCCCCGCATAGCCATGCTAGGTGCAACTACCTAGTCAAAAATATGCGGCGACCACAATTACGCTAAAGCCACTTTGCCAGTAGCTTCATGGAAATCTTAACCCATGAATCGTATGGCAAAAAAATTATTGATCGTTGATGAGCAGGCCGTCGCGCGGCATTTGGTGCGCCAGGCCGCCGCGCTCGCGCAGGACACGGTGCTCGAATGTGCGTCGGCGGATGAGGCGCTCAAGGCCGTGGGCGTTTTCCAGCCGGACTGTGTGCTGATGGGCGTTTCGTTGCCCGCACCGGGTGCGTTCCGCGCCATCAAAAAAATTCGGAAGACGCATCCTGAAATGCGCGTCTTGGCGGTGAGCCATTTCAACGAAGCGGAGTTGCGCGCTGCGGCCAGCGAGGCCGGCGCCGCTGGTTTCGTCAGCACCGAGAATCTTTCCGAACTTTTCCTGCTCGCCGCACCCGAACGCGTCGCCTCGAAACCCACCCCGCGCCGGTCGCCGCGCACCAACCGCAAATAGTTTTTCTGACAGATTTTTTATGGCTATGAAATTGATGATCGTGGACGACCACGAAGGCATGAGAACCACCATCCGCCGACTGATTTCCACCTCTGATGACACGGTGGTGGAATGTGGCTCCGGCGACGAGGCGGTGCTGGCAATGGTGCAATTCAAACCCGACTGCGTGACGGTGGACGTGAGTATGCCCGGCTTGTGCGCCTTCAAGACCATGCGCGCCATCCGCGACGCGCATCCGCCCGCGCGCGTGATTTGCGTGACGAGCCATGACCTGCCGGATTACCGCCGCGCCGCGTTCGATGCCGGCGCCAGCAGCTTTGTCGTCAAAGACAATCTCTCCGACCTTTATCTGCTCGTGGCCACCAAGCGGCTGCTTTCCGGGTTGCAGTTGTAACCCAATTTTTAATTTCCAGTCGGCGGTTGGTTGCCACCGATGCGCGGAACCAACAGGTGCATGGCCAGCAGGGAAATCAGATACATCCCGGAAAAATAAACAAATACCAGTGTGTAACTGCCGGTCGTTTGCACGATGTAACCGGTGAAGCCGTTGATGAATCCGCCGGTGAAATAACCGACAAACCCGCCGAGTCCCACCACCGAGCTGATCGCTTGCTTGGGCATGGTGTCGGACACAAAGCTGAACAAGTTGGCCGACCAACCTTGATGCGCCGAACCGGCGAGGCCGATGATCAATACGGCCAGCCACGCGCTACTGGCGCCCGGCGCCAGGAACACCGGCACCACGCACAGCGCGCAGATAAGGAAGGTGATTTTGCGGGCGGCATTCAAGCTCCAGCCTTTCGTCAGCAAACGTCCGGAGAGCCAGCCGCCCAGAATTCCGCCGATGGCCGCCAACGCAAAGAACGCTCCCGTCCACCAGCCGATGGCTTGCAAACTCATCATGCGGGAAATTTCCTTCGGGTAGGCATCTTCCAGCAGCAGCCGGTTGATTCGCGGAATCGTGTTCGTGCGCGCGGGCTTGGCGAGCAGATCCATCGTTTCGGCGCGCAATAGGATGCCGCTGAAAACATTTGTTTCCCATCGCGTCGGGCTGACTACCAAGCGGTTCAAATCTTCGACCAGTGCTTTTTGTAAATCCGCCACGTTGGTGCTGCCGCTTTGATGGCTGGCGAGCAGCGTCTGCGTTGGCGGGGAAAATTGACCGCGCAGATAAATGGCCACGCCGTCGTTGGGCTGGTTGAGTTTGTCCGCCAGCGCGGAGACATCGCGAACATCGGCCATGGTGATTTTGGGCGCGGCAAATTTTTTCGCCAGAAAGTCCGGCAGGAAGGATTGATAAAATCCCCACGCGGGCGCGGCGAGAATTCCCGCGATGATATACGCCCAGACGGCGCGATAGCCGAGCAATTTGATCCACGGAACTTTTTCCTTCTTCTCCTCAACCAACGGTTGCCCGGCGCGGATGTAGGCGAGTTCTTCCTTGGAAAGTTTTTTGTGCGCGTCGGGCTGGTCATACAGCCACCACCAGACGATGACCCAAATGAAACCCGTGCCGCCGGTCACATAAAAAGTTACCTCCCAACCGAGGTGCAAAAAAATCCACGGCACGGCAATCGGGCAGAGCACCGCGCCGACGTTGGTTCCGGCGTTGAACAGGCCGGTGGCCAGCGCGCGTTCTTTGACGGGAAACCATTCCGCCACAATCTTGATCGCCGCCGGAAAATTGGCGCCCTCCGAAAGTCCCAGCAGGATGCGTGCGAACATGAAGCCCGCCGCCGTTAGCGGCATGGTGAGCGTCATGACGATGAAGCCCTTTTCCGCCCACGAGAACCACGGATAGCTCATGCGGAATTGTTCCTTCACATCAAAGAATCCGCACAGCCCATGCGCCATCGCCGCTGCGCTCCACACGAGGACGAAGATGGGCAGGCCGCGCTTCACGCCGATGCGATCCATCGCCCAGCCGCCGAACAGATAGCCAAACGCGTAGGCAAAGGAAAACGCCGCCGCGATGTAGCCGTAATCCAAATCCGACCAGCCGAGCTTTTCGCTCAACGGCCCTTTGAGGATGCCAAGGGTGAGCCGGTCAATGTAATTGACGGCCACCGAGAAGAAGAGCAGCCCGCAGATCGTCCAGCGAAATTGTCCGGGCCGGTTTTCGGTTTTATTCATTTCGTCAGCTCCAGCTTGGAATTCTTCACGCGGAAAGTTTTCAATGCCTCGCCCGTTTTATTTTCCACGCGCACGTTTTCAAACTGGATTCCATCCGCGTCAACGACCGTCACGCCGAACTGCGAGGTGAAGTCGGCGTTCTTCAGCGTGATGTTGCGCAACGGCATTTCAGGCAAACCTTGCAACACGATGGCGTTCTTCGCGCCGCGACAGGTGATGTTTTCCATGTGGATGTCGCGGAAGGCGGGCGTCTCATCAGTCACGGCGGGAAAATTGGTTTCAGTATTCAGCGTGTCGTCCAGCGGCGATTTGCCGCCGTAATACAGGTTGAAATTGATCGCATCGCCGGGGATGTCCGTCATGTTCACGTTCGAGATGTGGACGTTCTCCACCACGCCGCCGCGTCCGCGCGTGCTCTTGAACCGCAGGCCGATGTCCGTGCCGATGAAGAGGCAGTTATTGACGTTGATGTTTTTCACGCCGCCGGACATCTCGCTGCCGATGGTGAGGCCGCCGTGCGCGTGATAGACGACGCAGCGTTCCACCACCACGTCCTCCGTCGGCACGCCGATGCGGCGACCGGGCGCGTCCTTGCCGGACTTGAGGCAGATGCCGTCGTCACCCACATCAAACGTGCAGCCGCGAATCCACGCGTGACGGCAGGATTCCAGATCGAGCGCGTCGCTGTTCTGCGCGGTTGGCGAATTGCGAACCTGCACGTTGATGATGAAAACGTGTTCGCATAAAACCGGATTCAACGTCCAGTTCGGCGGGTTTTGAAACGTCACGTCCTGAATCTGCAGATTCTTGATGCCGATGAGCCGCACCATCTTTGGGCGCAGGAACTGGTGCGCCGGTTCGTAATCTTTGAGCTTGAGCGAACCGCTTTTGCGTAGCGTTGAAACCAGTTTCTCGCCATCCATCGCCTCCCTGCTGGGCCACCAAGTATCGGCCTTGTCATTCAGCACACCGCCGGATTTCACGAGTGCCTTCCAGTCGTGTTCGGTCAGCTTGTCCTTTTTCAGCGGACGCCACGCATCACCGCCGCCATCAATGATGCCACCGCCGGTGATGGCCACGTCCTCGAGATTTTCAGCGGAGATGGGCGAGGTGCAATCCACTTCCTTCTCGCCCTTCAGGTCAATGACCGTGAGCGGATATAATTTATGATCGCCGGAGAACTGGATGATCGCGCCGCGTTGGACGTTCAATTCCGTGTGGCTGCGCAGCTTGATCGGGCCGGTCAGCCAGAGGCCGGGCGGGACGAAGAGTTTGCCGCCGCCTTTTTCCGCGAGCGCGGCGAAGGCTTTTTCAAACGCGGCGGTGTTCAAAGTTTTTCCATCGCCCACGCCGTAGTCAGCAAGGCTGACGCGGTTTTCGGGGATGTTCAGCCACGCCGGCGGTGGCGAAGTGTTTTCTACTGTGGCTGTCCGTCCGATGCAGCCAGTGAACAAGAGAACACCCAGCGTCATCGCGGCGGAGCGCAGAACCGAAGTGGATTTCATGGCCGGAGTCTAGTGCAGGGCAGGGCGGGATGAAACCAGACTTTCGGCAAGGTGCATTGAAAAAAGTGCAGGCACGCGTGGTGGGAGTTGTCGCGCGGCGACAACTCATGCCTGCGCAGCAGGCACTTTGAGGTGTGGATGTTTCATGGCTCGCGAAAGATTCCGTCGCCTGACGCTACGCTTCCGCCTTCATCCGATTTCGGCGGGACAAGTGGCGACGGGGCGGCTCGCAGCGCGAGCCGACCCACCATTAAAAATTTTCCGTTGACCTGCGCCGCCGCAGTCGGGAGCATGACGTGAATTCCATGAACCAAAAAACTGACAAAGTTCTTTTCTGGGGCTGCTTCATCGCCCTCATCACCACCGCCTACGCCTTCATCAGCCGCATGATTTTATGCGGCGGCGCATTTGCCACGGACTTCGGCCTCGACAAGGTTTCCGTCGGCGAACTCCAAGGCGCGGGCATCTGGCCGTTCGGCGTGAGCATCATTTTGTTCAGCCTCTTCATTGACCGCATCGGCTATAAAGTCGCGATGATTTTTTCGTTCGTGAGTTACATCGCTTACACCGCGCTGGCGGTCATGGCTTACAATTCCATTCATGGTGTGACCGGTCAGGCGTTGATTGACGGACAAAAGCACGGCTACCAGTTGCTCTACTGGGGCAGCATCATTCTCGGCCTCGGCAACGGAACCGTCGAGGCTTACATCAATCCCGTCGTCGCGACCATGTTCAACAAGGACAAAGTAAAATGGTTGAATATGCTGCACGCGGGCTGGCCGGCGGGACTCGTGATGGGCGGCCTCTGCACCATTGCGCTGGCGGACAACAAAGACTGGCGCATCGCGCTCGGTTTGATTTTGATTCCGGCGATTATCTTCTTCGTCATCCTCATCGGTCGGCAATTTCCGAAAAGCGAACGCGAGCAGGCGGGCATCAGCTACCTGACCATGCTCAAAGAACTCGGCGCGTTCGGCGCGCTGGTCGGATTTGGTCTGGTGTTCTCACAGCTCGGGCAAGTCTTCGGCTGGTCGCAGAACGTCAGTTGGATTCTCACCGGCGTGGTCGTGGTCGGATTCATCGCCGTCACCAAATCTTTTGGGCGTGGCATCCTCGCGTTTCTCATCATCATCATGATGCCGCTCGCCACGACGGAGATCGGCACGGACGGCTGGATCAGTTCGCTCATGGAAGCGCCGATGCAAGCCGCCGGACACAACCCCGCGTGGGTTTTGGTTTACACCTCCGCCATCATGTGCGCGCTCCGTTTCTGCGCCGGGCCAATCGTCCACAAAATTTCCCCGCTCGGTTTGCTCGCCGTCTGCTCGGCGCTTGCGGCCATCGGCCTCACCGCGTTGTCCAAGACGAACGGCGCGACGATGGGCGTCATCTTCGCCGCCGCCACGCTTTACGCCGTCGGTAAAACATTTTTCTGGCCGACGATGCTCGGCCTGACCAGCGAACAATGTCCCAAAGGCGGTGCGGTGACGTTGAATGCAATGGGCGGCATCGGGATGCTCGCGGTGGGGATTTTGGGATTCCCCTTCATCGGCGGCTTGCAGGAATCTACTGCCACGCAGAAATTATCCGCCAGCAACCCCGCGCTCTACCAGTCCGTGACCGTGGAGAAAAACTATTTGCTCGGCCCGTATCGCGCGATTGACCCGGTGAAGAGCGCGGCCATCACGGATGAAAAA
>JBEEMY010000148.1:0-5870 GCA_041192415.1 Verrucomicrobiota bacterium
TTTTGATCCGGCGGCGAATACTTCGTTTGAAACTTACGCCCGCGTCCGCGTGCGCGGCGCGATGCTGGATGAACTTCGCCGCATGGACTGGGTGCCGCGCACGATTCACGAAAAGGCGCGCAAGCTGAAAGGCGTTTTGCTGGAGCTGGAACAGAAACTTGGCCGCGCGCCAACGGAAACGCAAATGGCGAAGGCGATGAAACTCTCGCCGGATGAGTATCAGGAATTGCTGGATGAGGTCCGCCCCGCCGCGTTTGTCTGCCTCGACTCGGTGAGTTCGAGCGATGAAGGCGATGGCGGTGCGCTCTACGAAATCATTGCCGACACCAACGGTGAAACGCCGATGGATCTCGTCTCGAAAAATGAGCTGAAGCACGTTGTCTTTGAACGCCTCAAGGAGTTGCCGGAGATGCAAAGGAAAGTTCTCGCCCTCTACTACATCGAGGATATGCACCTGCGCGAAATCGCCGAAGTCTTCGGCCTCACGGAATCGCGCATCTGCCAGATTCACGCGCAGGCCATCATCGGTTTGCGCGCCTTCGTCCAACGTTTTGAATCCGGTCTGGCCGGCAAGACCGCAACCGCTGCGCGCGCATGATCATCATCGTCGGCTGCATCATCGTCACGGTCTGCGTCTTTGGCGGCTTCATGCTCGAAGGCGGCAAGATGGAGGTCATCATCCACGCCACGGTGAACGAAATGCTGATCATCGCCGGCGGCGCGCTTGGTTCCATGATCATCATGTCACCGAAAAAAGTTCTACTGGATATCCTCAAGAACCTCGGTGGCTGCCTGAAAGGTTCGCCTTACAGCCGCTCCTCCTACGAAGATTTGCTCAAAGTGCTTTATGAATTGTTCATGCTCGGCCGGCGCAACGGCATGATCGCGCTGGAAGAACACGTCACCGATCCGCCGAAAAGTTCCGTCTTCAAAAAGTATCCAAAATTTCTCGGCAACCATCACGCCATGGAATTTCTCTGCGGCGCGCTGCGTCCCATCATTGACGGCAAAATCAAACCCGACCAACTCCGTCTGCTGCTGGATGTGCAGATGGATCGCGCCGAATCCGAACATCATGCGCCCGTTTCCGTGTTGCAAAAAACTGGCGACGCCATGCCGGGTTTCGGCATTGTGGCGGCTGTGTTGGGCATCGTGATTACGATGGCTTCGATTTCCGGCCCGGTGGAAATGATCGGCGAACACGTCGCCGCTGCACTCGTTGGAACTTTTTTGGGAATTCTCTTGGCCTACGGTTTCATGGGGCCGCTGGCGACGAATATGGAATTTTTCGGCGCGGCGGAAATGGATTACACCCGCTGCATCGCGGCGTGCGTTACGGGTTTTGCGAACGGCATGGCGCCAGTGACCGCCGTGGAACTGGGGCGGCGCGGCTTGAGCAGTGAATTTCGCCCGAGTTCAGAGGAACTGGAAGCGATGTTCAAAGCGATGAAAGGAAAATAATTTTCCATGGCAAAAAAAGGACATGGTCATCACGGTGGTTCGTGGAAAGTTGCCTACGCGGATTTCGTCACGGCCATGATGGCGCTGTTCCTCTGCCTGTGGCTCACGTCGCAAGATCAGAAAATCAAGGACGCGGTCGAACGCGCGTTCCGCAATCCGTTCTCCTCGCTCACCAAAGAATCCAGCGGCATCATCCCGAACAAGGAAGCCTCCAGCACTTACAAACAGGAGGGCAAATTCAGTTCCATCTCCGCTATCGAAATTGAAGCCATGCACCATCTGCACGAAGACTTGGAAAAACTTTTCAAAGACCAGTCGCAAAGCGAGAAGAGCCTCAAGATTGATGTAAATGCCGAAGGCTTGAGCATCAACATTTTTGACCGCTCGCAGAAACCCATCTTTCATCCCGGCACCGATGTGTTCACCGAATACGGCGGCTGGGTGTTCAACACGCTCGCGTGGGAAATTGCGCGCTACGGGACATTCCGCATCGAGCTAGAAGGCCATACCGAGACGCGTTCCAACGATGTCGCCGAGGGTGCGCGCAAGTGGGAACTCTCCGCTGAACGCGCCAACGCCGCGCGCCGTAAAGTCGTCACCGGCGGCGTCGGCCCGCAGCAGATTTGCAAAGTCTCTGGCTTTGCCGACACCGTGCCCATGCCCGGCATTCCGGCAGATGATGAATCCAACCGCCGCGTGACCCTCCGCGTGAAGATCAAGGAATCCGTCAACGCCCTGCCCGACGCCTTGCGCGCCGACCTGCCCCATGACGCTGCTGCGAACTGAATCTTTCGTGCCGCTCACCGCCGCGCCCGCGCCGCAGGAGCGCAAGGAATTCCGCGTGGCCGTCATCCGGCCCGACGCTGCGCCCAAGGAATTCCAATCCCTTCCCGCGCCGACCCCGCTGCCGATGAACGCCACCGCGCCCGGCGAAAAAAAAATCTGCGAACCGCGCGTCAGCGTCCAGCGCGACGGCTCCCGCGTGACGCATCTCCGCATCCAATGCACCTGCGGCCAAACCCTCGACCTCGCCTGCCTTTACGACGACCCGTCCCTGCCAAAATAAAAACGCCGCCCGGCGAACCGGACGGCGCTGAAAGTTTTTTACGAACGACTCACACCGTCAGGATTTCTTTTTCCTTCGCCACCACGTGCCCGTCAATCTTGCCGACGTATAAATCCGTCAACTTTTGAATTTCCTTTTCGGCCTTCTCCTGCTCTTCCTCGCTCGTCTCGCTGGCCTTCACGGATTTTTTGAGTTCTTCCATCGCGTCGCGGCGGACATGGCGCACGGCCACCCGCGCGTCCTCGGCCATTTTCTTGACGATCTTCACGAACTCCACGCGGCGTTCCGCGCTCAACTCCGGGAAAGTGACGCGAATCATCTTGCCCTGCACCGCCGGCGAGAGGCCGAGGTTCGCCTTCTGGATAGCCTTCTCAATGGCTCCGATGCTCGTCATATCCCACGGCTGCACCAGCAACTGGCGCGGCTCCGGCGTGCTGATGCCCGCGAGTTCGCGCAGGCGCATCATCGAGCCATAAACTTCGACTTGGATATTTTCCACGAGCGAAGGCGACGCCTTGCCCGTGCGCACCCCGGCGAAATCATTCATCACGACCTGCTCGGTCTTGATCATCTTCTCTTCCGCTTCCATCAAAATTTCGTCGGGTTGCATAGTGCGTCCAAGCTAACAATGTTTCCGGCGGGGGTCTAATGAAAATTCACCCGGTTGCGCGCTCGACAACCGCACCAAAAAAAATAAAATCTCGCGCATGACTAAACCGACTTTGCTCGTTCTCGCCGCCGGCATGGGCAGCCGTTACGGCGGCCTCAAACAGATTGACCCCGTCGGCCCCAACGGCGAGACCATCATTGATTACTCTATCTACGACGCGATGCGCGCGGGCTTCGGCAAGCTCGTCTTCGTCATCCGCAAAGACATCGAGCAGCAGTTCCGCGAAATCGTCGGCACGCGTTTCGAGAAGCGCATCGCCGTGGAATATGCTTTCCAGGAACTCGATAAACTCCCCGCGCCTTACACGCTGCCCGCTGGACGCACCAAACCGTGGGGCACAACGCACGCGATTCTCATGGCGGAAGGCGTCGTGAAAGAAAATTTCGCCGCCATCAACGCCGACGATTTTTACGGTCAGCACGCCTACAAAATCATTGCGCAACACCTCACCGCTGGCACACCGGATTACGCAATGGTGGGATTCATTTTGAAAAACACGTTGTCTGATTTCGGCACCGTGGCACGCGGCGTCTCCCGCGTGGACGCCAACAATTATCTCACGAACATCGTCGAGTTGACGAAGATCGGGCGCGATGGTTCCGGCGCACGCGACACCGACCCTGACGGCAAAATCACCCAACTCACCGGCGACGAAGCCGTCTCGATGAATTTCTGGGGTTTTACCCCCGCCCTGTTCCCGCAGCTCCGCGTGGAGTTTGAAAAATTCCTCAAGCGCGCCGGCGGCGAACAGAAGTCCGAGTGCTACATCCCCGCCACCGTGGGCGACCTCGTGACCAGCGGCCAGGCCAAATGCAAAGTGCTGCGCTCCTCCGACTCGTGGTTCGGCGTGACCTACCGCGAAGACCGCCCGCAAGTCGTCGAAAGTATCCGCAAGCTGATTGCCAAAGGCGATTACCCGGAAAAACTTTGGACGTGACCGCGAACCACGCCTCGTCGCGCCGAAGTCAGACGTAGGCTGGGGAATTTTTGGTTTGGGTTTCTACAAAGATGTCGCGCCTACGGCGGTGATTAATTGCCCACCGTCACTGCGCTCGCACCGCAACCGCTCAAGGTTTTCTCGCGGAAACCAGATAGTTAATGCTCCCACCAGCCGCGTGATAAGTGTTGGCCGAAAGCGCCTGTTGTTCGCGGTGGAATTTCTCCACGACCTCGGCGAACGCGGTTTCAGAAAAAGTTTCACTGCCCCCACCGCGAAGAATGAGCTGGCGCAGGTCTGCTTTATCCCACGGACCGGTCGCAGAGTTTTTCCATTGCTGTTCCTGCTCGATGAGGGCTTTTTGAGCCGGCAAATCATACGGTGGCCAGAGGGGCGCGGGATGGTCAGATTGGTGGACCGCGATGTCGCGAAGTCCAAGTTGAGCGAAATAACCGGGCAGCAGGTCGCCAATGCTGTGGTTGCCGCGACCCGCAGCGACGCGTCCGCGATGTTGACGCAGCCAAAACTCAAACCGGCGCACGAGCGTCTCCACCGACTCGTCTTCAGTGAGCGAGGTGAAGGCCAGGTAATTCCAAAGATTATTCGGCTCCACGCAAATGAGCAGTCCGCCCGGGCGTAGGATGCGAAGCATTTCACGCAATGCGACGAGCGGTTGCGCCAAGTGCATGAGCAAAGTTTGGCAAGTAACAACGTCGAACTCCGCGTCGGGCAGCGGAAGTTTGGTTGCCTCGCCCTGATGAAAAGAAAAAAGTTCGGGCGCAACCTTCGGAAAAGCGCGACAAAAATGTTCGGGAACCTGAGAAATCCACTGCGGCTCGCGATCCACGCCTACGAGGCGGGCCGGTGCTTGCAAATACGGATACAGCAACCGCGACCAGTGGCCAAGACCGCATCCGATGTCGGCCAGGGAAGAGGCCTCACTTAGCCGCCAACGCCGAGCCATGAGGTCCAGAAAATCGCCATTCCACCAAAAGTCACGCTGTTCACCGAACCATTCTGCGGAGTGGGGCTGATTGGACATGGTAACTCGATTCCATCTTATGCATTAGCAAGAACCTCTTCGCACTTTTCTTTCCCACACCCGCAACCGCCTTCCTCCTGATCGCTGAAATCGTGGCTGTCCCAGTTCGGATCAAGGCCGAGGTCTTTGAGCATCTGGAGGTCTTTTTCGACGGGCTGGTTCAGCGTGGTGAGATAATTGCCGACCATCAGCGCGCTCGCGCCGGCCATGAAGATCATGCTTTGCGCGTCGCGCAGGTTCACGGTGCGGCCGCCGGCGATCATGATTTCCTGGCGCGGCAAAATGAAACGGAAGCACGCGATGGTCTTCAAAATTTCCATGACAGGCAGGGGCGCGAGTTTTTCAAACGGCGTGCCGGGAATCGGATTGAGGATGTTGACGGGCACGACGTTCGCGCCGATGGCCTTCAATTCAAACGCGAGGTCGCAGCGGTCGGCGCGCGTCTCGCCCATGCCGATGATGCCGCCGGAACAAATCTTGATGCCGGCCTTTTTGAGATAGCCGATGGTTTCGAGCCGGTCGTCGAACGTGTGCGTGGAGCAGGTCTGCGGAAAAAAGCGGCGCGAGCTTTCGAGGTTGTGGCCGTAACATTCGAGGCCGGCTTCCTTCAGGCGGTTGGCGACTTCCTGTTTCTTGATGATGCCGAGCGAGGCGTCGGGGCGCGTCTTGCCGCCGGCTTTCAATTCGCGGATGC